>JALZIX010000015.1 GCA_030860025.1 Actinomycetota bacterium | reverse complement strand
CGCCGCTCAACTCAACGCCCGCCCCCGCAAGACCCTGGCCTGGCGCACCCCCGCCGAGGCCCTCAACGCGCTACTGTCCCACCCGTTCAAACCACCCGGTGTTGCAACCACCGCTTGAATCCGCCGCTTGCGAGCTGTCGTTATCGACCGGTTTTCAAGCTGCTGTGGGTTAGGTGGGCGGCGTGATCGGGCGAGTGCCCAGCAGCGGCGTGATCGTGTGCGTCACCGGCCGGTCGTAGTCGGCGCGCGGCAGGGAGTCGACGAGTTCGTCGTCGTAGACCATTGCCAGTACCGGCCGGTCGGCGGCCAACCGGGAGAGGGCCCGGTCGTAATAGCCGCGGCCGTAGCCGAGCCGGGTTCCGCTGCGGTCTACGGCAAGCGCGGGAGCGATCACCGCGTCGACCTCGGCCAGGGCGTCGAGACCCAGGTTCTCCCCGGCGGGCTCGAGGATGCCGAGCCGGCCCGGCCGTAGCTCGCCGTCGTAGACGGCCCAGGTCAGGTTCTCCGGACCGGTACAGGGCAACAGGATCCGCACCCCGGCGGCCTGGAGCAGTTCCAGGGTCTCCGGCGATCCGGGTTCGTCACCGAACGGAACGTACGCCGAGATGGTCGACCACCCGGCGGCGGCAACGACGGCGAGCACATGTGCCTGTAACGCCCGGCTGGCCACCCCCTTGTCGTCCTCCGAGCGAGCCGCCCGCGCGTCCACGAGGCGGGCCCGCCAAGATTCTTTCTCAACGGCCACCGGGGGGAGCTCCACTTCGGGAGGGGAATCCTTGGCTCGAGGGGGATCAGCAGCGGGGCGCATGCGGACAGCCTAGATAGGCTGGGGCAGATGACTGAGGCCCCCGGGACAGCACCCCGCGCTCGTAAGGCGGTGATCCCCGTCGCCGGCCTGGGCACGCGGTTCCTGCCGGCCACCAAGGCGGTACCCAAGGAACTGCTTCCGGTCGTGGACACGCCGGCCTTGCAGTACATCGTCGAGGAAGCCGTACGGGCCGGGCTGTCGGAAGTGCTCATGGTGACCGGTCGCAACAAGGCTGCGATCGAGGACCACTTCGACCGCATGCCCGAGCTCGAGGCCGCGCTGGAGAAGAAGGGGGACCACTCCCGCTTGGCCGCGGTACGTCGGCCCGCCGAGATGGCCGACGTGCTGTTCATCCGGCAGGGTGAAGCCCTGGGTCTGGGTCACGCGGTGCTCTGCGCGGCGCCGTTCGTCGGGGACGAGGTCTTCGCCGTGATGTTGGGCGATGACCTGATCGATGCCAAGGACCTCCTCCTCGAACGGATGCTCGAGGTCCAGGCCACTCACGGCGGAGCGGTGGTCGCACTCCTCGAGGTTGGGATGGCCAACATCGACAAGTACGGTGCCGTCGCCGTACAGCCGACCCACTCCGAAGATGTCGTACGGATCACCGACCTGGTGGAGAAGCCGCCGGCGGAGCAGGCTCCGAGCTCGCTGGCCATCATCGGCCGCTACGTGCTGGCCCCGGAGATCTTCGCCGCACTCCGGGAAACCGCACCCGGTGCCGGCGGTGAGATTCAGCTGACCGACGCGATCAAAGCCTTGGCCACCACGGGTGAGCCGGTGCACGGGGTCGTCTTCACCGGACGTCGTTATGACACGGGTGACCGGCTGGATTACCTCAAGGCTGTCGTGCGGCTTGCTGCCGAGCGGGAAGACCTCGGTCCGGCGTTCCGGGAGTTCCTCTTCGACTTCAGCGGCGGGCTGCCCGGTGCCTCCACCGATGGCTGAGTCTGGCCCGTCATCGGCGCACACCGTGGAGGAGTACCTCGACGGGGTGTTGGCGCTGATGCCACACCCTGATCCGATCGAGGTGGCCCTGCTCGATGCCCAGGGACTGCTGTGCGCTGAGGAGGTGATCAGCGAGATTTCCCTGCCACCCAACGATCACGCGGCCGCCGATGGGTATGCCGTCCGCAGCTCCGACATCAAGGGTGCCACTGCTGAGTCGCCGGTGACCCTTCCGGTCGTGGGGGAGGCGAGTCTGGGCGACTACGAGTCCGGCTCGATCGGGAAGGACATGGCACTTCGGGTGACTGCCGGCGCCCTGATGCCCTCGGGTGCCGACCTCGTCGTGCCTCTGTCCTGGACCGACCGCGGCCTGGCCCGGGTCGAGATTCGCCGGGAGCTGCCATCCGGGACCTACGTCCGAAACCAGGGTGAGGACGTCGCACCCGGTGACGTCGCGGTCAATGTCGGAACGCCGATCGGACCCGCCCAGGTCGGCCTGTTGGCCGCGGTCGGTCGGGAGCGGGTACTGGTGCGCCCAAGACCACGAGTGGTGATCATTTCCGCGGGCAGCGATCTGGTCGATGTCGGCACCGTGCCAGGTCTCGGCCAGACGGTCGATGTGAACAGCTACGCGCTCGCAGCAGCGGCCCGTGATGCCGGCGCGGAGGTGTACCGGGCGGGCATCGGCCGCGACGACAAGCGCCGCTTGGTCGAACTGCTGGAGAGCCAGGTCATCCGCAGCGACCTGATCGTCATCTCCGGACGGTTCACAAGCGATTCCTTCGATGTCATGCAAGAGGCCTTGGCCGAGATCGGCGAAGTCACCTTCGAGGCGGTGGCCATTCATCCCGGTGCCTTGCAGGGCTCGGGCAAGCTCGGTGTTGCCCAGACCCCGGTGCTGTGCATCCCGGGTGATCCCGTCAGTGCACTGGTCAGCTTCGAGGTCTTCATCCGTCCGGCGATCCGGCTGATGGCCGGCAAGCGGCAACTGTTCCGCCGTACCGTGCATGCGGTCTGTCAGGTCGAACTGGACTCGCCGTCCGGCCGCCGGCAGTACCGTCGCGGGCAGGTCATGCGGCATCCGGACGGGGGGTACGTCGTGACCACCGTAGGGGGGCCCGGGGCCCACCTGCTGGCGAACATGGCCCAGTCCAACAGCCTGATCGTCGTGGACCAGGACGTCACTAAGGTGGCGGTCGGCGACATCGTCACGGTCATCCCGATGCTGCTCGGCACATGAACACCTGGGCCGTCTCGGCCCACCCCGGCTGGCCGGTCACCATGCACGCCGGGCGAGTGTCGCTGCGGCCACTCCGCCGGCGGGACGCCCGCGACTGGGAGCGCCTGCAACTGGCCAACGAGGAATGGCTATCTCCCTGGGAACCAAGCGCGTCCGCCTCCTGGGCCGCGCGGCACAGCCGCGCGAACTTCCGACGCATGGTCAGGGCGTTGCGCCGGCGCGCCAACCTGGGCCTGTGCCTGCCTTTCGCTGTGCTCGTCGATGGGAACTTCGCGGGCCAACTGACCGTGGACAACGTGGTCCGCGGCGTGATGCGCAGCGGGCATCTGGGCTACTGGATCGACCAGGCTCAGGCCGGGCAGGGACACATGTCGTTGGCCGTCGCCGTCGTCGTGGATCACTGTTTCGGCCCGGTGGGGCTGCATCGGTTGCAAGCCGACATCCGGCCGGAGAACGTCCCCAGTCGGGCGCTGGTCACCGGCCTGGGCTTCCGCGAGGAGGCGTTCTTCATCCGTTATCTCGACATCGACGGCGAGTGGCGGGACCACATCGGGTACGCCCTGACCGTCGAGGACGCCAGGGACGGGATAGCCGCGGCGCTGCAGGCACACCGGCCAGCCGACGGGCCCCGATGGTCGCGCGAGTGAGTGGCCTGGTAAAGCCCAACGGCCAATCTTGGCTGGGGTGAACCGTCAACTAGAGATTCAGCCTTGCGACACACCGCTGGGAATGCCCGCAGCCGGGCGCCGCAATGCCTACCGTGATCACCGACCGTACGTGACTGGTGTGACAGGAGGTGCTAGATGGGTTCCGGTGTCCTGCTCGCAATCCTCGTGGCCCTCTGGTTCGTCGTCCTCGTACCGATGGTCGTCACCCGCGGCGACCTGGCCACGGCACCCGCCGAGCCGATGCGGGTGTTGCGCCGACGCAGCGAACGGAGTGCCATGTCCAGCGGAGCGATGTCCACCCGAGACCGCGGACATGCTGCCCGAGTCGGCCGCGGCGCCGAGGCGGCAATCATGCGCACCGAACCGATCCCGGCGCTGCCCCGCCGGGTCCCCGGAGCGACCCTCACCAGCGAAGCAAAGTCGGTGGGGCGAGACCAGGTGCCTCCGGTCCGAGCCCAGCAGCTTCCGCCGGTTCCATCGGCGAAGGACGAACCAAGCGTCGGCGCGAAGGACAAGCCGACGCGTGCTGAGACAGACATCCGGGCCCGGCGTCGTCGGATGCTGCTGACTCTGGTGGCGGTCGCCGTGCTCTTCGCAGGATTGGCCAGTTTTTGGCAGTCGGCGTTCTGGTGGCCGCAGATCGTCCTCGATCTTGCCGTGTTCAGTTATGTGGTGTTCCTCCGGATGGAGGCTCAGCGCGAGCAGGACCGTCGGGAGCGCCGTCTGGCGCGGGCCATGGCCAAGGTGCGGCTCCCCGAGGATCGGACGGAGCGAGCGGTCCGCAAGCGGATCGAATACCAGGACCGCATCACAGCGGCGACCGGCAACCAGTCGATCGCGCTCGATGACGACGACCCCGGCTTCGCCGAGATGCCCACCTGGAACCCGAACACTCGGGTGGTGGCCGAGGCTCCCGCCTGGCAAGAACGCAAAGCTGTGTAACCGCGGCTAACTGGTCACTTGCCGCATCCCCACTCTGCGGCAAGTGACCAGTTAGGTAGTCAGAACCACTGCCAAGACTGCCGAGTTGGCTGCGTTACCCTCGGCATCGCTTTCCCTACGGGGGCTGTGGCGCAGTCTGGTAGCGCACCTCGTTCGCATCGAGGGGGTCAGGGGTTCGAATCCCCTCAGCTCCACCCATCGAAATCTTGGCACGACTACTGGCCTGGTTCAGGCGGCGGGCATGACCGCCATTCTCCGCACGGCCCGACGCGAGCGAGTCTCCGCGTCGAGCCGGCGTAATCCGGTCAATCCGGCGACCCGTGGACGCAGGGCGGCCTCTTGGGACAGCTGCCGGGCGGCCATGAGCACCGCTGATTCTCCTCGAGCACCCGCGGTGGGCTCCTGGGTGGTGGGCCACTCCGACGCATTCACGTGCCGCACCTCCAGCCGTTATCCGCCACCAACGCGGGCGCTCCTGCCATCTAATACGCGATAGATGGCTCAAACGTTGCGCTGAAATGACGGTAACTTCGCCCTGCGACATCGTCGTCAGCCCAGTGGGTGATCTCGACGTCAGACCGTGGGTCTACGCGACCCGGTCTGCATCGGGCGACCTCGGCCGCGACGGGCACTGGGGCTCAGGCGATCGCGAGGTCCCGAATGCACGTTCCCCCTGCTGGGGACACGTGCATTCGGTGACCCGCGGCGGCAGCTACCCGACCGAGACCACCGTGACCGCGTCGGCACCCTCGTAGGAGATCAGTCCGAGCCAGCGCTGGGCCGGGTCGAGCCCCGTCCAACTGACCGTGAGCGTCACCGGCACGCCGGTGGTGACAGGCACTCCTGTCGTGACGTCGGAGTTCGGCAGATCTGCCGGCCCTACGACGAAGTTGGCTATCTCGTACGCGCCGCCACCGGACGTGGCGAACCCGTTCACATAGACCTCGTAGGTGCCCTCTTCGGGCGCGATCAGCGTGACTTCCTCGTCGGCGGCCCCTGTCGCCGAGAGGTCGACGAGTTGGTCGTCAAGGTAGACGAACAAGTCGAGGTCGTCAGCGTCGCTCGTGGCGTCCAGCGAGAACCGGGCAAGCACCGTGCCCGCCGGTACGGCCACCGTGTACAGGTCGGTGTCCGCGTCGGCGACCGGGTTGTTGATGTCGAACGGCCCGGTAGAAACGACGCCTCCCACCGGGGTCACACCGACGAGCCCGTGCAGCGTGGTGTTCAGCGTTCCGGTGAAGCCAGGCGTGACCTGGAAGTCCTCGGATCCGCTGGCACTGGCGTCCGCGTGAACCTCATCTGGCGCGCTGACCGCGACTGGCTCCAGCGCGATCGGGCTGCGCACGGTGTGCACCCCGTCGGTCCAGGTCAGCGAGCCGATTGCCCACTCGCCGAGAGGTGCATCGGTACGGGTGAACCGCACCTGGAAGCTCGCCTCCGCGCCCGGGGCGATCGTCACGGTGTTGTCCACGACGTTGTTCTGCAGCACTTCGGCGGTGAACCCGTCGACGTCGATCGTGGCGGTGTAGTTGGCCGCTGCGGCCCCCACGTTCCGGACTCGACGGTCAACGGTCTCCACTCCGGCGAGTTTGCCGATGCTGATCGAAGCCTGGTTGAGGTTCGACGCGCTCACCGGCTCGAGAGTGTCGAAGGGTGGCGAGAAGACTGCACCGAGGCTGACCAGGTACTGGCGGTACTCGTCGGCGGTTGTGGGGTAGACCAGGCCAGGATCCGCAGCACCGTTCGGGTTCACGAAGCCCGCACCCTGGGCGAACGGGTCATCGGCACTCGAGACCGTGTCGGTGGCGCTGGTCATCATCGAGGACTTGATCTCCGACGGCAGCCAGTCCGGGTGCCGATCCATGATCAGCGCACCGATGCCAGCAATGTGCGGAGATGCCATCGACGTGCCTGAGATGAAGTCCCAGGACCGGCCGTGGTTGAACGGCGGCGCGACAGCTGCCACGACGTCGACACCTGGAGCGGCGATGTCCGGCTTGAGAATGTCACCCTCGGTCGTGGTCGAGGGCCCCCGCGATGAGAATTCTGCGATCTCGGGTACCTGAGGCGCGGCTGCAAGCTCGGCTGCGGTGGGCGGGACGATCCGCGCGATGGCGGCTGGACCCGCTGCGGCAATGTAGGCCAGGATCGCGGCCCGGGCCACCTCATCGACGTGCACCGAGGGGACGGCGTGGTAGTCCGCGTTCAGCGAGTTCGGCGAGGTGTTGGTCAGAATCATGCCAACGCCGCCGGCCCGCTCGACCTCGAAACTCTTGTCGATCCGGGCGATCACGCCGCGGTCGCACTGCACGATCTTGCCGGCCGCTTTGGCCGGGTCGAGCGTCCCCGGCACGCACAGCGCAGCGTCGCTCTCAGAGGCACCGGCGAGCTTCACGCTCACTGAGGTCACCAGCCTCCTCGGAACGAGCAACGACGGCGTAATGGAGGCACCGAGGAAGCGAGCACCGTTGCCGAGTTGCGCAACCTGGAAGGCACGGCGGAAGGTGGCGGCAGCGACCGTCGTCACCCATGGCGCCGGATGGTCGAAGGTGCTCTCACCTGGCCCGCTGTTACCCGCCGAGTTCGCGACGAACACACCGGCGTTGGACGCGCCGCGGAAGGCTTGTGCCACGGGATCGAAAACGTCCGACTCGGAGCCGCCACCGATGGAGTAGTTGAGCACGTCGACCCCGTCGAGCACCGCTCGGTTGATCGCGGCGACGCTGTCGGAGTTGAAGCAACCAGCGCCGAAATTAGGCCGACCTTCCCAGCAGACCTTGTAGGCAGCCACTTTGGCTCCGGGCGCCATACCGGAGGCCGTACCGAGCGCGTCGCCGTCGATGCTCACCTCTGTGCCGTAGTTGCCGGCGGCCGTGGACGCGGTGTGCGACCCGTGGCCATTGCCGTCGCGAGGCGAGAAGTAATCAGCGGGGGCGACATTCCGTATGCCGAAGCCGGAGACAAACCAGCGGGCGCCGACCAGTTTGTCGTTGCAGGCGCTGGGCGCGAAGCGCTCACCCGGAACGCACCGTCCGCGCCAGGTCTCGGGAATCGGGATGCCGGTCCCACCGGCGAAGGCTTCGCTTTCCGGCCAGATGCCGGTGTCAAGCACGCCGACGACAAGGCCGGCACCCGCGTTGGGACCGCCGCCCAACTGCTCCCAGAGTCCCCCAGGGGCGTCCAGGCCGAGGAACTGCGGTGAGTACGTCGTGTCCGGCTGGCGGAGCTGGTCCTTCGAGACGGCGAGGACATCAGGCATCGCAGCCAGCTCTGCGGCCTGCCGACCGGTGAGCTCGGCGGTGAAGCCGTTGTTGGTCGTGGTGAAGTCATAGAGCGCGGTCGCGCCGACCTGGGCCAGCGCTGCGTTGTGCCGATCGGTCAGGCGCTGCGCCCACGCGCGCACAGCCTGCGAGTCGGGGTTGAGCCGCTCCCCCCGGCCCGGCCGGGTGGCGGGGAATCCCGCGACGTACCCGTCGTAGCTGGCGACCGGATCGTCGACGAAGGTGACGATGTAGCGGCCATCGCTAAAGCTCGTGTCGCGACCTGCACCGCCGCTCGGGCTTGCCGCCGCCGGACCGCCGGCTGCCCCGAACACCGAGGTGACAAGCACGAAAATGACAACAGTTGACAGAAGGCTGCGCCTCACAGGGGGTCTCCTCGTCGCGCGCGGCAGGGGGATAGCCGGCTTCGAGCGCGGACGCTAGCAGTAGTCGGACAACATCAACAAGCGGCCGTCCTAATCATGAACTTCGTCGTCAGTGGCCGGGCACTCCGACATCCGGACAGAGCTCAGAACCATGACCGGAACAGCATCCTGAGCCGCCATTCCACTTCCGGCAACGGCGACCCGACCAGGATCGGATGCAGCCAGATGAAGTTCAGGATCACCATGCCCAGGTAGACGCTGACCGCCACCAGGCCGATGGTCCGACGTAGCTGGGCATCCCCCTGTCCACCAAGCACCGATCCCAGTGTCAGGGTGATCGCCAGGATGAAGAACGGCACCGCAGGCGCCATGTAGAACAGGAACATCGTGCGCTCGAGATTGATGAACCAGGAAAGCCAACCCGCGGCGATGCCGCCCAGGATGACGCCGGCGCGCCAGTCCAGGCGGGACACCAGCAGCCACATCATCCAGACCATGGACGGAATGAACGCGAACCACAGGACGGGCGTTCCGACCAGCAAGACGTACCGGACGATCTGGCCGCCCGCCTCGTCGGTGATTCCCTGCGGGTTCCAGAACAGGATCGGCCGACCGGTGACCAGCCAACTCCACGGGTTGGACTCCCATGGATGATCGGTACTCAGGCCGTTGTGGAACTCCAACCACTGCGCATGTTGATGCCACAACGAGCGCAGTGCGTTCGGGATGAAGTCGACGGCTGTGTCGGGATTCTGTTCGGCCCAATGCCGGCCCTGCGAACTCTCACCGGCGAACCAGCCGGCGAAGGAGGCCACGTATGTCACGACCGGAAGTACGGCAAGCGAACCGACTGCGCCGGGCAGTACCCTTCGTAGCCCGACCCGGGTCGGCCGGGGTACGCCGGCCGCGCGCAGCGCCCCGCGATCCCACAAGATCGAGAGGATCGCGAACGCCGCGAGGAACCAGATGCCGCTCCATTTCACCGCGCAGGCTGCGCCGAACAGGATCCCAGCGATCATCCGCCAACTGCGCAGACCCAGCCGCGGCGAGGCGGGCAGCGGTCCCGCCTCCAGCATCGTGGCCAACCGGGTACGCACCTGATCTCGGTCGATCAGTAGTGCAGCCAGCCCGCCGAGAACGAACATCGGCACGAAGATGTCGAGCAGTCCGGTCCGGCCGAGGACGAATGAGAACCCATCGCTGGCCAGCAGCAAACCCGCAATCGCACCCAGGAAGGTGGACCCGGTCATCCGGCGGGCGATCCAGAACAGCAGGAGCACGCAGAGAGTGCCGGCGATCGCTGAGGGGACCCGCCAGCCCACCGGGGTGTGGCCGAACACCGTCTCGCCGAGGCCGATCAGCCATTTGCCCAACGGCGGATGGACGATGTAGTCGTATCCCCGGTTGTACTCCGAGCCAAGCTCCAGCATCTCGTTCGCATGCACCGGGTAGTAGGCCTCGTCGAAGATCAACTCCGGCGGATAGGACAGGCGCCACAGCCGCATCCAGAGCGCGATCGCACCGAGCCCAGCGGCGATCACCAATGCCCGGCCCCGATCGGTCGGCAGGACCGGGCGCAGTCGCTCGGCCAGCCGAGGCGAAGCGGTTGCGATTGCCAGCGCCCGCCTGTGCTCTGATGTGGGCGCGGGACGCTCTTGAGCGAGCACCGACATGGCAGTGATCGTAGGCTGACAGCGTGTTCGGATCCGAAAGAGCATGAGCACAGAACAGGACGAGGGCGCGCCAGGCGTACGTGAGCCCGGGCGGTTGATCGTTGCCGGGGCGCCGTTGGGCCAGGTGGGTGACGTGAGCCCCCGGCTGAGCCACGCTCTGGCGAGTGCCGGCGTCATCGCGGCAGAAGACACCCGCCGGCTGCGGCGCCTTGCCGCCGACCTCGGGATCACAATGCCCGGCCGGATCGTCTCTTACTACGACGCGACCGAAGGTGCCCGAGTACCTGGATTGTTGGCCGCGCTCGGCGCGGGATCGGACGTGGTCCTGATCAGCGATGGCGGGATGCCGGTGGTCTCCGATCCCGGGTACCGGTTGGTACGAGCCGCTGTCGAGGCCGGGTACGTCGTGACCAGCCTGCCCGGTCCGTCCGCGGTCACCACGGCGCTGGCGGTCAGTGGCCTCCCGGCGGATCGGTTCTGCTTCGAGGGGTTCCTCCCCCGTGCGGCACCCGCCCGGACCCGTCGCCTGGCCGAGCTTCGCGAGGAAGAACGGACGATGGTCTTCTTCGAGGCACCGCACCGGATCGGAGCCACGCTGCAGGCCATGTGTACGGAGTTGGGTGGCGACCGGCCGGCAGTTGTCTGTCGGGAACTGACCAAGACCTACGAGGAGATCGTGCGGGGCAGCCTGGTCGAACTGGCTGCCTGGGCTGCGGACGGCGTGCGGGGAGAACTGACCCTTATCGTGGCCGGCTGGGAACCACAGTGTCCGCCAGGCGGTGCGGAGGACTTCGTCGTCGAAGTGCTGTCCCGAGAAGCCGCCGGCGCACCTCGCAAACGGGCAATCGCGGAGTCGGCGAAGTACTTCGGCGTACCGAAACGCCAGGTCTACGACGCGGTCGTCGCCGCTCGGCCCCCGAAACCGGCCTGACCGGGCCCCTTGTTATTGGAGGTAGCCCTCCACCTCGCCAGGCGGGCGAACCTTCGCCTCGTCTGGGTTGCGGCCGGCCTCCCGAAGCGCGTCGCGCTGACGCAGCAGATCCCAGCACTGGTCGCGCTCGACCTCGATCTCCCGCACCCGGGTTTGCTCCTCGTCGGGGGTGATCTCGTCCCGGCTCAAGCGCTCGCGAAGCTCATGCTCCTCTTCCAGGAGCTGGTTGAGACGCTCGTGAATCTCATTGTCATCCATGCGATCTCCCTGGAGGTGAGTCAGTCACAGCCAGCCGTTGCGCCGGAACCCCCGATAGAGCGCTGTGCACTGCCTTGTCCGGAGAGAACACCTGCGCCTCGACCACGTCGACATCTCCTTCGACAGCGTCGGCCACTACGACGTACTCGTCCACGATCAAGTCGGCCACCGCCCAGAGGACAGCCGAGGG
>JALZIX010000014.1 GCA_030860025.1 Actinomycetota bacterium | reverse complement strand
GCGGCGCCGCCCTGCACCGACTAGCCGATCTGATCGAATCGCACATCGACGAACTCGCGCTCGCCGACACCACCGACATGGGCAAGCCGATCTCCGACGCCCGCGGCAAGGATGTCCCCAGGGCCGCCCAGAACTTCCGCTTCTTCGCCGACCACGCCCGCCTGTCGACCGGTCAGTTGATGCCGATGGACACCGGGCATCACGCGTACAGCCGGTTCGAGCCAGCCGGCGTCGTGGCCGCGATCGCACCGTGGAACTTCCCGCTGATGCTGGAGACGTGGAAGGTCGCTCCGGCACTCGCGTGGGGAAACACCGTCGTCTTGAAACCAGCGGAGGACACCCCCGCCTCGGCCACGATCCTCGCCCGGCTGGCTATCGAGGCCGGATTGCCGCCGGGCGTACTCAACGTCGTACACGGGTACGGCCCGGACTCGGTCGGCCAGGCCCTGACCGAGGACCCGCGGGTCGACCGGATCACCTTCACCGGCGAGTCCAACACCGGGCGGGCGATCGCCCGGGCCGCCGCCGCCAACCTCACGCCGGTCAGCCTCGAACTCGGCGGCAAGGGCGCCAACCTGGTCTTCGCGGACGCCGATCTGTTCTCCGCGGTCGACTGGTCGATCAAGGCGATCTTCACCAACGCCGGCCAGGTCTGCTTGGCCGGATCGCGGCTGTACGTGCAGCGCGAGGTGTACGACGAGTTCTGCCAGCGGTTCGTCGCCGGGGCCGAAAAGCTGGTCATCGGTGACCCCAAGGACCCGGCCACCCAACTCGGGCCGCTTGCCTCCGAGGAGCACTACAAGAAGGTCCGCTCATACCTCGATGACCCAGTCGGTCGTCAGCTCACCGGCGGCCTGGGCGAGGGCTGGGTCGTCCGGCCAACTGTCATCGTCGACGCGCCAGCAGATGCGCGGATCTGCCACGAGGAGATCTTCGGCCCCATCGTCGCCATCATGCCGTTCGACAGCGAGTCCGACGCGGTTCGGCTGGCCAACGACTCGCCGTACGGGCTCAACGCCATGGTTTTCACCGAGAACTTTTCCCGCGCGCACCGGGTCTCGGCGGCACTGCGGGCCGGCACGGTATGGGTGAACTGCTTCTTCATCCGCGACCTGCGGGCACCCTTCGGCGGGGTTGGGGACTCCGGCGTCGGCCGAGAGGGTGGCGACTACAGCCGCGAGTTCTTCACCGAGCCGAAGGCCGTCGTCGCGGCAATCCGCCCTGCCAGCGAGTGATCCAGCGCTACCAGACGGGCAGTTCGTCGGGTGGCGGCACGTTCACCTCGGTGACCCGGTTGCGATAGGAGACCGTGGCCGTACCTCCGCCCTTGCGGATCCGCACGATGACCTCTTCGGTGTTGTGCGGCTCACCCGGGTCGTACCCATGCGCCCACGTCGCGAAGGCGCGGATCGGCCCCGAATGGGTGGCGCAGACGATCCGCGAGTCCGGCGATTCCCGCACCAGCCGATGGAAGCCCTGCCAGAACCGGCGCACGCAGGCCTGCGGCGACTCGAAGTACATCAGCGGAATGGTCAGCCACAGCTGGATCGGGTCCGCCCCGCCCAGCTGGGTCCGGTAGAAGCGGTCGATCTCGACCAGCCACCGCGGCCGGTCGCCCATCGCCATTCGTTCCAGCTTCTCCATCAGCGCCTGGTACTGCCGGAAGGCCGAGGTGATGTCCCGGGCTCCGTCGGGCGTCCACACCTGGAAATTGCGCAACTCCGGGATCGCCTCGGGCCCGTCGATCTCGATGCTTCGGCCGTATTGATCCGAACCGTCCAGCAAGCCGCGGTGAATCTGTTCGGCGGTCTGCCGGGCGCGGTTCGTGTCCGCGCAGACCAGCCGCACCTTGGGCCACGGTCGCAGCGACCGCGACAGGGTCCGGCCGCGTTCGTGGGCTTGCCAGCCGCCCATGGGGGTCAGGCCGGCATCGGTGGAATATCCCTGGGTGATGCCGTGTCGAATGATCCGGATCTCGTGGACGTACGAGTCGAGGTCACGGCGCTCGGGTGGCGGGACGATTTCATGGCTGCGCGTACCCGCGGCGTACTCGGGGGTGAACCGCTCCCCGTCGACCGCCAGGATCCGCGAGCGGCGCGGCGCTGTTGTGCCGGTCGCACTAGCCGGATCTGCCTGCTTTTCCCGGAACCGACGCAGATACAGCGGTACGGAGGGGTCTTCGGCCTCCAAGTCCGGCCGGCCGCCGTTGACCGGTGCTTTGGTGGTCCGCCGGTCGGCGTAGCGAGCGAGATAGTGCGGGGCGTCGGTACGGTCGATCCGCCGGAAGTCTTCGCTCACCATGGTGACCTCACGAGTGGACCGTGAAGAAGCGCTCGTTGACTTCGCCGTGGTAGTAGAACAGCGCCTTGCCCATCTCCTCCTCGGTCCAGGTGATCGGCTCGAAGTCCGGGTCCACCCAGTAGCCGCCGGTGAAGATCTCGTTGCGGTTACCGACCGGGTCGAAGAAGTAGACCGTGTAGCCACGGGTCACGCCATGCCGAGTCGGGGCGACGTCGATCGTTACACCGTTGAACGCGAGCGTGTCAGCCGCCTCGCGCACGGCGTTCCAGTCGTCCACCCAGAAGGCGAAGTGGTGCAGCCCGCCGTTCGGCCCCGTGATGATCGCGATGTCGTGCGGGGTGTGCGAGCGTTCCAGCCAGGTCGCCAACTGGTGGCCGTCGTTGGCCATGATCTGCTCGGTAAGCCGGAACTCGAGCACCTCCTGGAAGAACCGAGTCGTCTCATCCACATCCTCGGCGGTGATGAAGATGTGGTCCAGCCGCGGCGGCGCGATCCCGACCAGTCCACCTGGCCGTGGCGGCGGGTTGGTCAGCGGAAGCATGTTGCCGACCTTCTGCATGCCGTGTACCAACTCGATCAGATGACCCGACGGTGAGTCGAACCGGATTGCGGTCCCCCAGCCAGGGCCGAGTTCGCCCGGCGCAAACCGCTTTACGACTACACCACGAGCCTCCAGCCGCTCGGTGAAGTAGTCGAGGTCCTCGTAATCGGTGAGCTTGAATGACATGTGGTCCAAGCCATACACCGGCGCCGCCCGCAGGACGACCGAGTGGTGTTCCTGCTCGTCCCAGCACTTGAGGAACACCCGGTCAGTGTCGCGGTCTGTCTCGATCAGGCCGAGCACCTCGGTGTAGTACGCCGTACAGAGCTCGAGATCGGGGGTACGGACCTCGACGTGCTGCAGGCGCAGGATGCGATCTGACATGGCGGCTCTCCGCTCGGGTGACGGGCTCAGGTGTGCATGCGGAGAAAGCGCTGGCTGACCACGTTCTCGTAGTAGAACAGCCCGCGCCCGAACTGCTCCTCGGTCCAGGTGATCGACGGGAAGTCAGGGTCCGGCCGGTAGCCACCGGTGAAGACCTCGTTGCGCATCCCGAGCGGATCGAAGAAGTAGATGGTGTTTCCGCGGGTGATCCCGTGCCGGGTCGGCCCCTGGTCCACCTGAACCCCGTTGTAGGCCAGGATGTCGGCGGCCTTGCGGACGTGGTCCCAGTCGTCCAGCCAGAACGCGAAGTGGTGCAGGGCACCGTTCGGGCCGTTGACAATCGCGAGGTCGTGTGGGGAGTGCGAGCGCTCCAGCCAGACGCCGAGTTGGTGCCCGTTGCCGTCCAGGAGCTGCTCGGTCAGCCGGAAGCCCAGGACGTCACGGAAGAACTGGTAGGACTCGCCGACCTCTTCGGCGTTGATCAGCATGTGGTCAAGCCGGGGTGGCGCGATGCCGGGCAGGTCCGGCGGGGGCACCGGTCGCGGACTTCGCTTGCCCAGGAGGTTGCCGACCTTCTCCAGCTCCCAGACCAGTTCCATGGTCTGCCCGGACGGGATCTCGAACCGAATCGACTCACCTTGGCCGACCGCCTCGCCCTTCGAGACCCGGTCAACGTGGCAGCCGTACGCCTCCAGCTTGCGTTCGAGCACGTGCAGGTCATCCTCTGCCTCGACCCGGAAGCTGAACAGGTCCAGGCCCAGTCGCGGGTCAGTGCGCAGCCGGACCGAGTGGTGGTCCTCTTCGTCCCAGCACTTGAGGTACACCTCGTCAGCCGTACTCTCGACCTCGGTCAGGCCCAGTACCCCGGTGTAGTAGGCCCGGGACAGTTCCAGGTCAGGCGTACGTACGTCCACGTGCGCGAGTCGAAGAACTCCCATGTCTGCTGCTCCAAGAATGAGGACTGCTTGACGACCCGACGGTATCCACATACCGTTCCAGATGGAAGGTGAGCCGTTCCGCAAATAGGAACGCCCTGGGATTTCGGAGCCGCCGCATGCCGACAGACCCGCTCCAGATGCGCGCGGCCGTCGTGGGGTACATCGAAGAGGTCCATCAGTCCTATCTGGCTCAGGCCGATACCTTCGCACCGGCGGTACGTGGCCGGATGCCGCTGCTGGCCGGCGGCCAGTTGACCGTGGCGGCCGTGGGTGCCCGCAACCTGCACATCCTGGCCACCCGGGAAGGCTTGGGGCCGGTTCGCGAGCCTGAGGTCGAAGTTGCCGGCGAGCTGCCCGGGTTGAACTGGACGGTGCGCTTCTACGACCCCGTCGTCACCCCGGCGCTCGGCCTGGTCGACGAGTCACAGGGTCCGGCCTTTGGCGAGATCCGTGCTTGTCTGGGCATTGGGACCGTCGTGTACCACCTTGTCGCCGAGCCTGGTTCGGGCCTGAACGCGCACAATGCCACGCACGTTGGCACCGGCCTGGCAAACGGGCACACTGCCGCGGCGCGGGACTTCGAGGCGGTACGGCATCGGCTGCCCGGCCGCGAGGCGCTGCTCGACGAGCTGGTCGGCGCATCAGTCGCGGGGCTCGGGCGGGCGCAGGCGCTGTTGGCCGCTGCGATCGCTCCCCGCGACGCGACCCTGGAGGGGTACGCCGAGCTTGCCCGTCGGGGCGGGCCGGTGGATCCGGAGGCGATCCGCCGTACCCTGCTGGCCTCGGTGGGCGGCCGCAAGCAGTGGACCCCCCAATCCGGACCTTATGCGCATAACGTCCCGGAAACCGGCCCCGTAGCGGGACCTTATGCGCATAACGTCCCGGAAACGGGTGCGGACGCATGACTGATGCACCGCTGTCGACAGTCCGCAATGCCGCGCGGCTGTTGAAGGTCTTCCTGTCCCGGGAGAGCCAGATCGGGGTCTCGGAGCTGGCTCGGCGGATGAACTTGGGTAAGAGCACCGTCCACCGGTTGCTGACCACGCTCATGACCGAGGGCTTGGTGGAGCAGGACGAGGCGACCGGCGGGTACCGGCTGGGCATCGTGATGTTCGAGCTCGGGGAGGCGGTCCGCGTTCACCTCGACCTGCACGCTGCGGCCGGGCCGGTGCTGGCCAAGCTCTTGGAGCAGACCGCTGAGAGCACTCAGGTCGGGGTGCTGGATGGCGTCGAAGTCGTCTATATCGACCGACTGGAGAGTTCGCATTCGCTTCGGCTGTTCACCGAGACCGGACGCCGGGTGCCAGTGCACTGCACGAGCTCAGGAAAGGTGCTGTTGGCCTTCGCCCCCGACGA
>JALZIX010000429.1 GCA_030860025.1 Actinomycetota bacterium | reverse complement strand
CGGTCTTGTGAGACCAGAACCTGGCCGGGACCAGCCGCAGCGTGGGCAGCGGGATCAGCGACGGTGCCGCGGTGACGGCGTAGCGACGGACCCGGTCACGGCCACGTTCGTACACGATCTCGAAGGCTGTCATCAGCCGGCCGCCGACCTGACCGTGAACGACGCCGCGAGCCCGGTGGTAGGGGTCCAGCCGCATCGGGGCCGAGGCAATGAGGTCGACGAGGGGAGCATCCTCGGCGCTGTCCCCGTCGGTGACCGACCACCCGTGACCAGTTGCCCACTCGGTCAGCGGCGGAGCCTCGGGTTGGTCGGTCCACCAGTCAGGCATCGAGAACAACCGGCTCCGGCGGCGACCGCTCGGCGGCGCGGGCTCGTCAGCCGGACCCGGTCCTGGCCCGGCTCCTGGCGGCCCGGGTTCCTGCGGCGGCGGGTAGGTCATGCCCTCGACTCTCTCACGACTCCGAAGCGTCGCCACAGCGCGGGCGATGAGATTGCCGGGGGCTCGATCGGCGCATTCGGGGTCCGTTCAGGGTGGAACTCGGGGCGCTCACCGATGCTGTCGAGTGGCCTCGGCGAGCAACCTCGTGGACAGGACGACACAGCCCATCACCGAACCGCCGCCGCCCGGCGCTGCCCAGCAGTCGACCGCCGGCGCCACGAACGCGACGAACGAGGCGGGCCCGTACGCGACGACCGCCGGCCCTACGAACCCGACAACCGCCGGCCCTACGTACCCGACAACCGCCGGCCCTACGTACCCGAGGACCGGGGCGGGTCCGTACGGCCCGGAGACCCGCTGGCACCCGCTGCCGCCGGCCGTGGACTACCGGATGCGGCGTAGCGGCACCGACAAGATGCTCGCCGGCGTCTGTGGCGGGATCGCCGAGCACACCGACATCGATCCGGTCTACATCCGGCTGGCGTTCCTGGTGAGCCTCTTCTGGGGCGGGATCGGCTTCGTCGCCTATGCAGCTGCCGCGTTGCTGATGCCCAAACCACTCCCCGCCAGCTCCTGAGCTGCACGACTATCCTTTTCGCCGTTATGCGCATAAAGGCGAAAACCCCGGCGCCGTGGGGACCGTTATGCGAATAAGGGCGAAAGGGGGTTGTTGCGCTCAGGGGCTTGGCTTGTGGCCGGTGCCCTTGAAGAACGTGTAGCAGAACACGCCGTCGGCCTCGGTTGTCCGGTGCAGATCTCCCACGCCGGCATCGAAGCTCGCCGCTGGGAGTAGACCGTTGGCGATCGAGGGCTCGCGGACGCCTTCGATCATCGCGGTGAACGTCTTTCGGGTGAAACCGTCGACCAGGTCCGGCCGGCTCGAATCCACGTAGACCATCCGCGGTGACACGCTGACCCGCTCGAACCCGGCCGCGACCAGCAACGGGTAGACCTGCCGGCCGATCAGCGCATTCCCACCCGCTTCGGCCTGCAGCCGGATCTGGCACTGGATCGCCGCGTCGGCCGCCGCGCTCTCGGGATAGAAGTAGGCCGAGCCGTGATCCCCTTCGATGACGGTGATCGAGCCGCCCGGTGTGAGAATCTGGCTCAGCGCTGCCAATGCCTCGACCGGCCGCGAGAGGTGTTCCAGGACGAAACAGACGAAAACATGGTCGAAGGTCTCCGGGGCGAAGGGCAAGTTGAAGATGTCGGCCTGCTGGAACTCCACGTTTGTCAGGCCGGCCTCAGCCGAGTGGCGCTGGGCTTCGGCGAGCGACTCGGCAGAGACATCGACCGAGGTGAATCGGGCCTCCGGGCTGTTCTGAGCCAGCGTGATCGTCTGGGCACCAACACCGCACCCGGCCTCCAGCACAGTGCTGCCCGGCGGGTAGGCGGCGTCGGAATGCAGGAGCTCGACCAACGTCCCGGCTTGGTCCTGAAGGCGCTCTTTCTCCCGCGCCCGATACCCGTGTACGTACGTTCCGGTCATTCCCGGGAAGTTATGCGCATAACGACACGGAAAGTTGGCCGGGATCGGGACGTTATGCGCATAACGTCCCGGAAGGGTCAGCCGAAGGTGTCGCGGAGGCCACGGCCCTTGACCCGCCGCGGTCCGGCATGCCGGGTCGGCGCGACCGGGCCCTGCACCCGAATGCCACGGATCAGATTGCTGCCCAGCTCAGCGGCCAGGCGGGCCTGCAGCTTGGGTACCAACAGCCTCAACTGGGTTGCCCAGGCCGTGGTGTCGGCGACGACCAAGAGCTCGCCCTCGCGCAGGTGTTCCGGCCGGCAGTGTGCGGCGATCTGCGGGCCGACGAGTTGATCCCAGCGCCCGAACAACGTTCCGGCCTTGGCCTCGGCACCCCAACCCCGGTCATCGACCAACCGCCCGACCAGCGAACCCAGCTTCTGCGGATCGTTCGGATCCGGGCCCGCGGAACTCCAGTTCTCCCGGCGACGCCCGGCGACCCGCCTGGGCTGGAAGCCGGGATTGGCTTTGGCCGTACGGGCCGCCGCCTGCATCGCTGCCCGGGCCAAGTCACCTGGCGTGGATCCGCCGGCAGGCGTTGAGGCGCCGCCCGCCCCCGTTGCAGCGGAATCCTGGCCGCCCTCGGCGTTCGAGCTCACGGCAGCATCATCCCGCGAGTCCTAGCCAAGTGGGTGCACTTCCCCGTCGGCGACCTGAAATCGAATCCCGGCCAGTGCCTCGGGGACGTCCTCGGAGACAGCTGCCGTAATCAAGGTCTGCTCCGCGGCGGCTGCGATCGTCGACAGATGCGCCCGGCGACGGCTGTCCAGTTCGGCGAAGACGTCATCGAGGATGAGGATCGGCTCCACCCCGTCGGCGCGCAACAGGTCGTAGGCCCCGAGCTTGAGCGCCAGAGCGAACGACCAGGACTCGCCGTGGCTGGCGTACCCCTTGGCCGCTGTTCCGTCCAGCCGCAGGCGCAGCTCGTCGCGGTGCGGACCGACCAGTGTGATGCCGCGGTCCAGTTCGTCGTTGCGGACTCTGGCCAGGGCCGCGCGGATGGCTTCATCCAGATCGGCAGCGCGATCAGGGGAAGCTTGCAACGTCAGGTTCGACTCAGGGCGCCCCTGCGTCGAATGATTCGAGTCAGGGGGGCCCTGAGTCGAATCCAGGACCGAGCTCTCGTACGCGATGTCGGCGGCGGTCGACGCCTGCGCCGCCCCGGTTCCGGCCACCGCGGCGTACGCGGCGCTCACGTACGGTGCTAGCTCGGCGACCAGCGCGAGCCGGCCGGCGAGCAGTTCGCCGCCGACCCGGGCGACATGTCCGTCCCAGATGTCGAGCGTGCTCAGCGCCGCGCCGCGAGCGTGCCGCGCCGTCTTCAGCAGCGCATTGCGTTGTTTGAGCACCCGGTCGTAGTCCTGCCGAATGCCGGCGAACCGGGGAACCCGGGTGACCAGGAGTTCATCCAGGAAGCGGCGCCGCTCGGACGGATCGCCGCGCACCAAGGTCAAGTCCTCGGGCGCGAACAGCACAGTCCGGACAAGGCCCAGCAGGTCGCGCGGGCGCGGCAACGGTGCCCGGTTCACCCGTACCCGGTTCACCTTGCCGGGGCTGATCTCGCATTCGACCAGCATTTCCCGGTCGTCGCGCGCGAATCGAGCCCGGATGACGGCCTGCTCGGCGCCCTGGCGGACCAGCGGCGCATCGGTGGCGACTCGATGCGAGCCGAGCGTGGCCAGGTAGCCGACCGCCTCGACCAGGTTGGTCTTGCCCTGCCCGTTCGGCCCGACGAAAACCACCGGCCCGGGCTCGAGGACCACATCAGCGCTGGCCCAGTTACGGAAGTCGTGCAGGACGAGATGGCGCAGGTGCACCGCTCAGCCCCCGGTCCACCACGGTGATCTTGACGAAAGTGTCGGTTCACGACCCATTTCAGCGGGCCGACCCGACATTTTCGTCAAGATCACGGGGAAAGGGGACGGTCGGGGGTCGGTTCAGGAGGGAGGCGGCGTACGGCGGGAGGGCGGCTCCGGGGATCCCGGTGCTTCCACGTCCTCGTCGCGCCCGACCGTGGCATGCCCGCCGAACTGGTTGCGCAGCGCCGCCACCGCCTGCATCGCCGGCGAGTCCTCCTGCCGGGAGGCGAACCGAGCGAACAGGGCCGCGGAGATGACCGGCATCGGCACCCGGCGTTCGATCGCCTCTTCCACGGTCCACCGGCCCTCGCCCGAGTCCTGGACGTAGCCCCGGATGTCGTCCAGTTCCGGGTCCTGCTCCAACGCCCGAACCAGGAGGTCCAGCAGCCACGATCGGATGACGGTCCCCTGGGTCCAAGCGGCCAGGACCCCGGGAACGTCCTTCACGAGATCGTCCGCGGCGGCGAGTAACTCATACCCCTCGGCGTAGGCCTGCATCAGCCCGTACTCGATGCCGTTGTGCACCATCTTGGCGAAGTGACCGGCGCCGACATCCCCGGCGTGTACGTACCCAGCGCCCGGCTCCTCCTCGATCGGTTGCGGACGGAGCGCGTCGAAGACCGGCTTGAGCCGTTCGACGCTGTCCGCAGACCCGCCGGCCATCAGGCCGTACCCGTTCTCCCGGCCCCACACCCCGCCGGAGACTCCGCAGTCGACGAACCCGATGCCGCCCTTGTCCAGCATCGCGGCGTGCAGTTGGTCGTCGGTGAACCGCGAGTTGCCACCGTCCACGAGCAGGTCGCCGGGCTCCAGCAGCTCGGCAAGGGCATTGATCGTCTGCTGCGTCGGCTCCCCCGCCGGGACCATCACCCAGACCGCGCGCGGCGGGTCGAGGGCGGCCACCAGGTCCTCGAGGCTGTCGACGTCCCGTGTGCCAGGGTTCACGTCGAACCCGATGACCTCGTGTCCGGCATCCCGTAGCCGGGCGACCATGTTCGCGCCCATCTTTCCCAGGCCGATCATTCCGAGCTGCATCGTCGCCCTCCGCCTCCGCGTTCCTGGCTCGCAGTTATGCGCATAACGGCGAGAAATCGGGCCGGTCAACGACGGTTATGCGCATAACCGCGGATGGGAGGTCAGTCCGAGCTCAGCTGGGCAACCGTACGGGCATGATCAGGTAGCGGTACGAGGCGGCGTCGGCATCCCCGCCGACAGCGCTGAGCACCGCCGGCTTGAGCGGGGTGGTCATCTCCAGCCGCGCCGTCTCGGAGTGCACCGCGGCCAGCCCGTCCAGCAGGAACGTGGGGTTGAACCCGATCGTGGTGGGCTCCCCGTCGAAAACCACGTCGCAGGTCTCCTCGGCCTGGGATTCCTCGTCGCCGCCGGCCCGCAGGGTGACCGCGTTGGACGTGAACTCACAGCGCAGCGGTGCCCAGCGCTCGGCGACCAGAGCCACCCGCTTCGCGGCTTCGGTGAACGCGGCCACGTCCAGCTCGGCGTGTGCGCTGAATTCCGGCGGCAGGATCGAGCGGTACTTGAGGAACTCCGCATCCAGCAGCCGGGTGGTCGTCTGCTTCCCCTGCCCGGACAGGCCCAACAAACCCTCGCCCACCCCGCTGGTGGACAGGGAGACGGTCACCTCGGAGCCACCGGTGAGCGTCTTGGCAGCGTCAGCAAGGGTACGGGCGGGTACGAGGATGGCTGCGCTCGCGCCTGGAGTGCTGGGCGACCAGGTGAACTCCCGCAGCGCCAGGCGGAACCGGTCGGTGGCCACCAGCGTGACGGTGTCCGCCTCGATCTCGATCCGTACCCCGGTCAGCATCGGCAGCGTGTCATCCCGCCCGGCGGCGATGGCCACCTGTCCGACCGCCTCGGCGAAGACCGAACCCGACACCGTGCCCGCCGTCGACGGCATCGTCGGCAACGCCGGATAGTCCTCGACCGGGAGCGTCGGCAGGCTGAAGCGGGCGTTTCCGCAGTTGATCGACAGGCGCGGTCCGTCGACGGCCACGTCCACCGGATGCGGCGGGAGGGACTTGGTGATGTCGGCCAGCAGTCGCCCGGACACCAGCGTCTTGCCCGCGGTTGCCGCGTGCACCGGAAGCTCAGCCTGGGTGGAGACCTCGTAATCGAAACCGGAGACCTCCA
>JALZIX010000422.1 GCA_030860025.1 Actinomycetota bacterium | reverse complement strand
GATACAAGGTGGGGTTGCCCAGCGAAGGTTCCTGGGCCGAACTACTCAATACCGACGCCGACTCCTACGGCGGCTCGGGGGTCGGAAATCTCGGGCGCGTGCACACAAGGGCTGAGCCGTGGCACGGTCAACCGTTCTCCGCGACCGTGTCCCTGCCGCCACTCGGCACACTGTGGCTCGAGCCCGAGAAACCCGGCGAGGAGATCGCCGGTGACCCGTCCTCGACCGAGGCGGCGGCAGGGCCCACCAGGTAACCCGGAACTCACAACCAGCCGTCTAACCTGAACCGGTCCACCCGCACCCGAGCATTGATGGAGTTCGCGTGAGCCACCCCCGCAGGAGACCCGCACTCGGATTGACCGCTGTCTGTGTCTCGGTGGCCGCGCTGAGTCTGACCGGTTGTGCGAGCGTGGTCCCTGGGGTAGCTACCCCGGCAAACGGCCTTCGAATGGACGTACCCGACTCAGATCTCGAGATCTTCGGGGCCGGAGATGGCGAAGTAGACCGGCTGGTCCGCAATGCGCTGGCAGACCTTGAAACGTTCTGGGGTCAAGAATTCCCGGATGTCTTCGGGACTGAGTTCGTCCCTTTGGAAGGCGGCTACTACTCGGTCGACCCGGAAGACTTCAATCCGGATGACTACCCGGACGACGTCGACAGCGACGCCTGCCTCGAAGACCTCGTCGACAGCGTCTCCGGCAACGCCTATTACTGCCTGGCCGGCAATGAAGGGGACGTGATCGTCTACGACCGGACGCTGCTCGAGGCGCTCGGTGCGGAGTACGGCCCGTTCCTGCCCGCGATGGTGACCGCGCACGAGTTCGGACACGCGATCCAGGGCCGGGTGGGCGTCGACTCCGACCGGACGATCGTCTCCGAGACGCAGGCTGACTGCTTCGCCGGCGCCTGGACCGGTTGGGTGGCCTCCGATGCCGCGGAGCACTTCAACATCCGGGCGCCGGAACTGGACGACCTGGTCCGCGGCCTCGTCGAGTTCCGCGATCCGGTCGGTGAGGACCCCGACGGGCGGAGCTCGCACGGCTCCTACTTCGACCGAACCTCGGCCTTCCAGGAGGGCTTCGACAGCGGCCCGACCGCCTGCCGGGACAACTTCAACGACGACCGGATCTTCACCCAGATCGAGTTCTCCCCCAACGACACCACCGGCGATGCCCCGTACGAGGACACATTCGACATCGCTGACGCCTCGCTGGGCGCGTTCTGGAGCGACGTCATGAGCGACGCGGGGGTGGCGTTCACCATCCCCGAACTGGTGCCCTTCGACGGCGATGCCCCCGCGTGCGACGGGCAGAGCGTGGAGCGGGACATCAACTACTGCCCCGGGGACAACACGGTCACCTTCGACGAGTCCGAGCTGATTCGACCGATCTATGACGACATCGGGGACTACGCGGTCATCATGGCCACAGCCATCCCGTACAGCCTCGCCGTGCTGGATGCTGTCGGTAAGCCAATCGACGACGCGGTGGCCGTGTCCTCCTCTGTGTGTCTTGCCGGGTGGTACTCCGCGGTGTTCTTCACCGGCGAAATCCCGTTCGAGCAGGGCGACGGTGCATCGATCTCCCCCGGCGACATCGACGAGGCGGTCATCTTCCTCGTGGAGCACGCCCCTCGGCGCGAAGTGCTCCCGGAGTCGAACCTGTCGGGCTTCCAGCTGGTGGACTTCTTCCGGCGTGGCTTCGTCGTCGGCCCGGACGGTTGCGGGGTCGACGGTCTGAGCGGCTGAGCACGACAACAGGGGGCGGAAATGTACGGTTGTCAGAACTGCGGGGAGTAGCGGTGCGCATATCGTCGGGATCACTACGCATCCTCGTCTTGCTGGCCATCGTTTCTGCGACCGCGGTTGGCTGCGCCGGCACGATCACCGGCACGCCCGCGCCAGCCGACGGATTGCGCCAAGACGTGGCCGACTCCGACTTCGAGATCGTCGGTGCCACCGACAGCGAAATAGACATTACGGCTCGCAACGCCCTGGCCGACATCAACGACTTCTGGTCACAGAGCTTTCCCGACCTGTTCGGCACCGAATTCATGTCCCTGACCGGAGGCTATTACTCCATCGACCCGGACAACTTCGACCCTGACGCATATCCGGACGACATCGGCTGCCTCGACGGAGATCCGGACAACGTGGCGAACAATGCCTTCTACTGCTTCCCGCAGCCAGGCGGTGGTGGCGACAACGTGGTGTATGACCGGACGCTGTTGGAGAGACTGGCCGAGGACTACGGGCGATTCCTGCCCGCCATGGTCATGGCACACGAGTTCGGCCATGCAATACAGGGCCGGAAACCACCTCCGTCGGAGCTGTCGATCGTCTATGAGACCCAGGCGGACTGCTACGCCGGCGCATGGACCGGCTGGGTCGCGCAGGACAATGCGAAGCACTTCAACATCCGGGCCCCAGAACTCGACGACGTCATCCGCGGGTTCTTACTGCTGCGGGACGATCCCGGAGCAGCCGCTGACGAGGAAGGCGCGCACGGCTCATACTTCGATCGTGTGTCGGCGTTCCAAGAGGGCTTCGACAGCGGGGCGCAGGCCTGCCGCGACAACTACCACGACGACCGGGTGTTCACCCTCGCCGAGTTCACCGGCGACGACACGACTGGCAACGTCGCGTATGCCGAGGCGATCGACATCAGCGAGCGCACCCTGGAGATCTTCTGGGAGTCAGCCTTCGACCAGATCGGGCAGGAGTCCTTCATCGCCCCTGAGCTGGTCGCCTTCAACGGTGATGCCCCCGATTGCGGCGGCGACGCCGTCGAGCGCGACATCGGATACTGCCCGGACGACAACACCGTCACCTACGACGAAGCGGATCTCACCGAGGTGATCTCCGATGAGATCGGCGACTTCGCCGTGACAACGGCGATTTCCGTCCCGTACGCGCTGGCCGCCCGGCATGCCGTGGACCGGTCGATCCGGGGGCCAGAGGCGATCTCGGCGGCAGTCTGCGCCACCGGGTGGTTCTCGGCCCAGTTCTACCTGGGGGGGCTGGATGAGGACATCTCGATCAGCCCTGGCGACATCGACGAGGCGGTCATCTTCCTGATCGACTACGGCTCCCGGCGCGAGATCCTGCCGGAGGTCGGACTATCCGGCTTCCAGCTGGTCGACGTCTTCCGTCAGGGCTTCATCAACGGCGGGGCCGACTGCGGCATCTTCGGCGGCTGAGGGCGTTGCCGGGTACGAGGATGAGAGAGTTGGATCTTCTTCCCTCCGTGGTTCGAGGCTGATGCATTACCCCTCCCTGCGCCGGTTCACGTGGGGCACAATCGGCCCGGCCCCGGTCGTTACGCTGCGCGAAAATGATCGGTCGCCGTCTGTAGAAGTGTTCGGTGAGAGGAGAACCCAGGTCCATGAGTAGTCCGAGCACCGCACCTCCAGTTTCGGCGTCTCGGGAATGGGTGCCTGGAGACCTCAGCCCCGCACTCATCGACACCGACATCTGGACCGACGAAATGCTCGCCCAGCACGGGATCCCGATCGTGGACGTGCCGTTCGTGACGATCGGCGGCGGGATCGGGTCCTTCGTCACCACGGACTACCTTCGGATCAGCGGGGTTCCACCCGAGGCCATCAAGGTGCTGACTTCCCTGGATGTGCCGTGGCAGAGCTATGAGTACCTCACCCGCGTCTCGCAGGTGCCCCGCAGGGAGCGGCTGCGCTCGGACTCGGCCTCGACCCCGGACAACATCTGGGGATTCCCCAGCTACGCGGTCCGGGAAGCCTTTGCCGCCAAGTCGGTGAAGGGCTTCTTCGCGCCGCTGTGGAACGTCATGGTCGAGCCGATCTTCGCCGACTACTACACGCCCAAGGCGGGCCAGGCCTTCGAGACCATGGAGCGGGAATACCACCGGATCCGCTACCCGCAGTCGGTCGTGAAGGGTCAGGTACGGATGGTCCGCCGCCGCGCCGGGGGCGGGTACTTCACGATCCTCACCCCGCCCGCCGGCGCATCCGCTACGAGGCGGGTGGCCTTCCGGAGCACCTATGTCCACGTCGCGGTCGGCTACCCCGGACTGAAGTTCTTGCCCGACCTGCAGGAGTACCGGGACAAGCACCGCGACTTCAGCCGGGTCGTGAACGCCTACGAGTCACATGAACACATCTACGACCAGCTCAAGGCCCAGGGCGGCGGCAGCGTGATGCTGCGCGGCGGTGGCATCGTGGCCTCGCGCGTCCTGCAGCGGCTGATCGACGACCGGGATGCCTTCGGGCTCAAGACGCATATCGTGCACGTGTTCCGGACCTACATCACGGGCGCACACGGCCCGAGCGTCTTCATGCGTCGCCGCGGCGGGGACGGTTGGGCCTACCAGGGCTTCAACTACCCGAAGTCGGTCTGGGGTGGCCAGTTGAAGTCCCGCATGCGCAAGCTGGAGGGCAAGGATCGGGCGGATCTCTACAAGACGATCGGCGGCACCAACACCCCGATCCGTAAGAACTGGCAGGAGCAGCTCAAACGCGGCCGCCGCGAGGGGTGGTACCAGACCGTCGTCGGTGAGATGGGTCCGATGACCCCGGCCCCGGCTGGCATCGACGTTCAGGTCAACACTTCGGGCGGGGTCTACCGGGGCATGGTCATCGCCTTGATCGACTGCACCGGACTCGAGGCCGACATCCGCGAGCACCGCGTGCTGGCTGATCTGATGGATCATTCCGGTGCCGGGCGTAACCCGATCGGGAGGCTCGACGTGGACCGGAACTTCGAGGTCATCGGGACCCGTAGTGGCTCCGGCCGGATGTACGCGTCCGGAACAGCCACGCTCGGCGGTTACTTCCCCGGCGTGGACACCTTTCTGGGTTTACAGATCGCGGCGCAGGAAATCGCCGATGACCTCGTCAAGCTCGGTTTCTGTCAGCGGCTGGGGGTCGGGCGCTCCACCAAGCAATGGTGGCTGTGGGCCCGGCACCGGCAGATCTGAAGGGCGCACATGCTTCCCACCCTCGGGGGACGGATCCAAACCCGAATCTTCGCCGTGGCCGTCTTCGGCGGACTCTGGACATTGCTGATCACGCCAATTCTGCCCACCGGTGCATCGCTGGGAGAGTCGTACAAGGCGACGTTCACGATCCTGCTCATGGTCATCGTGCTCGGCGTGCTCTGGGAGTTCCTCTATCACTTCCTGATGCAGTTCCGCTGGGAGAAGGACTGGCCGACCCTGTTCGGCCTGATCACCGCGATCAACGAGGGCCTGCTGATCTGGTTCATGCTGGCGGCCGGTTGGTGGTTCTGGGACGTGTCGGTCCCCGGTCCGGCCTTCCTCATCCACTTCATCACCACCTGGCTGGTCGTGTGGCTCATGGTGAACGGGCCGATGCGGGTTCCATTCATCCACTGGCGGTTCCGTGGCGGGGCGCTGATCCCGTGAGCGCCCACCACCCACTCTGTCCCGCGGAGGATTCATGAGCGCCGCCCCCATGTCAGAGACCGCGAGTTACGACCTGCTGACCGTTCCGAGCTTCGACCGCGTCGCCGTAGAGGTCATCCCCGGTGCCGGGTTGGTCGCTCGGACGCCTGGCGCAGTTCTGGTCGTGCAGCGGCCCGCAGACGACGAACAGTGGCGCGCCGCCGAGGCACTGATCGCGCAGCTTGCCGAGACCTCCCGCTCGGCACCGCGGGCACCCGGGCTGCC
>JALZIX010000413.1 GCA_030860025.1 Actinomycetota bacterium | reverse complement strand
GCAATGGTGCGATCCCCTTGCGCCGGTTGGTCAAGGAAGCGCTCCGGATGCGCCCGTCGCGGATCATCGTCGGCGAGGTACGTCAGGAAGAGGCCCTCGACTTGCTCATCGCGCTGAACTCTGGGCTCCCTGATATTGCCAGAGGCAATGCAGCCTTTGGGAGTGTCGCCAGCGGTGCTCGCCCACCCGCCTGCGGGGGAACTTCCCGCGGCACATCGGGCATTCCTCGCGGTGGCCCGTCGTCGTCCTCCGTCTCTTGTCAACCGCTGTTTACCGGTCACGCAGGTGGCCCCGAGACCTGCGGCATGGCCGCTGCCGCGATGCTCTTGTTGCTTCCGGACTCGCACGTGATGACCTGGGGGCACCGTCGGCAGGCGTTCACGCCCTCCTGCGCCCACCAGCGACACTTGCTCCTGATCGGGCAGGCTGGGGCGATGGAGACCGCGACAGGTGCCTGTTCAACGATCGCTGCCAGCGAGGCCGCACTTGTCGTCGGCGTAGTGGACGCAGCCACTCTCGGCGCACGGCGCCGCAAAGCGGAAGACCTGAGGCGGCGAGACGGGCTCCGCCAATTCCAGGACCTCCGGCGTCACGGGGACGGCTTCGCTGAGGTATCCGATGCGAGCTGCCGAATCCGAAGCAGTGCGCACGCCGAAGACGACCGCGCCTTGCTGCTATGGTCGCGCGCTCGGGCACCACGGCGTCGCGGCAGGTTCGACCGATTCACCGTGGGTCAGCTGCGTCACGATGACGCCTCCGTCAGCCCTGTTTGGGCACTTTGAGCTGCCCGGCCAGCTGTCCAAGCTCGGGCCACGCGACCCGTTGCGCTGGTTGGTCAAGGAAGCCCTCCGGATGCGCCCGTCGCGGATCATCGTCGGTGAGGTTCGCCAGGAGGAAGCCCTAAACTTGTTGATCGCGCTGAATTCTGGACTGACCGGCATGTGTTTGCTCAGGCAATCTCCGTCCGCCGACGCTCTTGGTCAGGCACGACGATGCCGCCGGGTGCCAGAGGATCTGTGCTGACTCGTGCACAGGTGGCCTTGGAAGCTCCTGATGGGAGCCCAGGCGGCATATGCTCTTCGGTTGCTCGGCCCAAGTAGGAGGCATCATGGCTGACCATCCCAATCTAGATCTGTTGCGGCGCGGCTATGCCGCGTACGGATCTGGTGACATGACCACGATCAACGAGTTGTTCGCGGACGATGTCGTCTGGCACGTCGCCGGCCGGAGCCCGCTGGCCGGTGACTACAGCGGCAAGGAGCAGGTCTTCGGCTTCTTCGCGAAGCTGCAGGAGCTGAGCGATGGAACGTCGAAGGTCGAGGTGCACGACATGCTGGCCAACGACACGCACGGCGTCGCATTGGTGAAAGAATCCGGCACCCGGAGCGGACGCAGTCATGAGGGACATGCGACGCACGTCTTTCATCTCCTGAACGGGAAGGTCACCGAGTTTTGGGACGCGCAGACCGATCAATATGCTGCCGACGAGTTCTGGTCCTGAACGTCCTTCCGCGGGCATCCGCTGGGTGCTGCCTGCACGCGATCGGCGTCGGGATCCAATGACCAGATCACAGGCTGGGAGTTCATCGTGTGTGACGTTCACCGTGCGAGGGTGGCCGTTCACCACATACGTCGGGCTCACCCTCATCGGGATCGCCCTGCTCGGCCTCGGCCAACCCGACGCAGGCCTACCCGGAGGGCTGCGCTGGCTCATCCTCGCCGCCGCCCTCACCGTCACCGCCGCATTCCTGCGCTTCCGCGACCCCCCGCCGTTCGTCTTCTACCTACTGCTCCTGCTCGTCGGCGCGATCGCAGCCTGAACAACAACTCCTCGGCCCGACGGGCAGCCGAGAACCGGCTCACACCAGCTGATCGAGAGCCCCCGTGCAGCGTTGATGTGAACTGCCGCATCGTCATGGGTTCCACGCCCACACGCCCGTCCGGCCCAGCTCGGTGCGTCGCCTGATGGGGTGTGGGTGACCGATCGGGACAACGACTCCGTCGTGCTCGCCGATCCGAACGGCGGACCGGTGCGGGCGAGTGTGGACGTCGGCGGTCCGACGATCGGCATCGCCGCTGACGAGCAGAGTGTCCCGTCCACTTGCTACGCGGCGACCGTTGCGGATGTTCGCTCTGCTTGCGCCCGCACGGCTCATCGGGGGCATATCGAACCGACGTGCTCGACGGGATCGCGATGCTCCTCTTCCAGTGGGGGATCGTCGTTGACTGAGGAATGGTTCAGTGAGTTCCTGTCGGTGGCTGCAAATACCGTGCCCACCTATTCCGCCCCAATCATGTGGGCTGGGCTCACGCCCGAGTGGTCAGAAGCGACATTCGCAGGCCCTGACTTGCTTGTCGTTTGTGAACACTTGAGGGCGGCCGCGGCGCTCATCCACAGGGGCCCAGGAAGATTTCCAACGGTGCTCCCTGATTTCTCATACCCTCTTGCCACCGACGTGATCTTGGCTCAAACGGGGTGGGTGGCATGCGTAACTCAGGCTCGGCAGCCGAGATCATCGACGACGAGGTCCGCGAACTCATCCGTCGCCGCGGTGTGGACCCGTTCCTCGATGCGGGCCGGATCCGGTCCCTGGTCCGCGAGGTGGTGCTCGATTACGAGGATCGCGCCGCGTCGTCGTCGCTGCCGCCGGTGGGCGATCACGATCAGGCCGTACGCGCGGTGTTGGACGAGGTGGCTGGGTTCGGTCCACTGCAGCGCTATCTGGACGACCCCGAGGTCGAGGAGATTTGGGTCAACGAGCCCGGCAAGGTCTTCATAGCTCGCAAGGGGCGCTCCGAGCTGACGACCACCATCTTGTCCACGGAGGCGCTGGCCGACCTCGTCGAGCGAATGCTGCGCAGCTCCGGCCGCCGGG
>JALZIX010000384.1 GCA_030860025.1 Actinomycetota bacterium | reverse complement strand
CTGACCGCTCGTGGACTCCATCAGGGCGACCGGGTCGCCATCCGGATGGGCAATACTCCGGAGTTCGCGATCGCCTACTTTGCGATCCTGCGGGCCGGATTCGTGGTCGTACCGGTGAATCCGGCCTACACCGCGCGCGAGCTGCGCCACATCATTTCCGACTCGGGGGCAGTCCTGCTGCTCAGTGCGCGGGACCTTCCCGCACCGACCGGGCTTGCAGATCACCCGCTTGACGTGGAAGTCCTGCTCGACCTACCCCAAGGTGAAGGCAGGCAGAGCAGGGAAGTCGTCGCTACTGGAGGTGGCGAGGACTTGGCCGTACTGGTGTACACGAGCGGGACGACAGGGGCACCCAAGGGCGCGATGCTTCCCCATCGGGCCCTGTTGGCAAATCTGGACCAGTGTGCGGCGTTGGAGCCGGCACCGATGACGGCTGCGGACGTCGTGTTGTTGGCCCTTCCGCTCTTTCATATCTATGGGCTCAACGCAGTGCTCGGCATGATCGCCCGGACGGGGGCGACGGGTGTCCTGCTGGCGCGCTTCGACGTCGACGCCAGCCTGTTGGCGATGTCCGCCCAACGGGTGACCAATGTCCCCGGAGCCCCACCGATGTATCTGGCCTGGCTCGCCCGCGGTGAGCGCGATCGGCTGGCCCGCGCCCTCGCCGACGTGCGGCTGGCCACCTCGGGTGCCGCGCCGCTGCCGGCTGATGTGTTGAAGGTGATGAGCACCGAGTTCGGAGTAGACGTGTACGAGGGGTACGGGCTGACCGAGACCGCCCCGGTGCTGACCTCCTGTCTGGCCACGGGGAGGGTGAAGCCCGGCTCCATCGGTCAGGCCATCCCTGGCGTAGAGCTGCGGTTGCTCGATGCGCATGAGCAAACGGCGGACCCGCCCGACCTCGACGACCCCTTCGATGACCCCGATGACGAGGACGGCACCGGCGAGATCCAGGTCCGAGGCGAGAACGTCTTCCTGGGTTATTGGCCCGAGGCCACCGACGGCCCCGACGCCGAGGGCTGGTTTCCCACCGGCGACGTCGCCTACCGGGACAAAGATGGCGATCTCCATCTCGTCGATCGTCGGCGCGACCTGATCCTGGTCAGCGGCTTCAACGTCTACCCGCGAGAGGTCGAGCTCGTGCTCGCCGGTCATCCGCTGATCGAGGAGGCGGCGGTTCTCGGCGTCGAGGACGCCGTGACCGGGGAGGGTGTGCGGGCCATCCTCGTGCTTGCCGAAGGTGCTGAGCTGTCCGAGTCCGAAGTGCGGGCGTACGCCGCCACCGCCCTGGCGAGATTCAAGTGCCCGACGTCGGTGGAGATCGTGGCCGAGTTGCCGCACTCGGTCACCGGGAAGGTCAGCAAGGCGAGATTGCGAGAACTGGGGTTCGCCGACAGCCGAGCCGAGGCAGTGCCGGACCATGCCGAGCATTAGTCCTCGGGTGGTGCTGTATTCCCGATCGGACTGCCACCTCTGCGACGTCGCTCATGCCGACCTCGAACGGATCTGCGCAGATCTGGCGGTCGGTTTCGACACGGTGGACGTCGACACCGACCCGGACCTGCGAGCCCAGTACGGAGACCGCGTACCCGTGATCGTGGTGGACGGCCGCGAGCACGCCTCCTTCCGCGTCAAGGAGAGCGCCCTGCGCGCCGCGCTCGCCTGAGGCGCACCCCGTTGTCGACTTTGTACCTACGTTCACAAGCGGTTACCGTGAGGAGTCCATCCCGCCGTTTAGCACAGGAGTTTGCGTGAGTGAGCGTCGGCCCGGGGAGATTCCCGAGGCGACTGTGGCCCGCCTGGCGGTGTACTTGCGGGTGCTCACGGGCCTGGTCGATGCCAGCACGGTCACCGTCTCCTCGGAGGAACTGGCCGCCATCGCAGGCGTCAACTCCGCGAAGCTGCGCAAAGACCTCTCTTATCTCGGCTCGATCGGTACCCGGGGCGTCGGCTACGACGTCACACTGCTGCGCGAGAAGATAGCCAGTTCCCTCGGACTGGCCCAGCGACGTACCTGCGTCCTCGTCGGCATCGGAAATCTCGGCCATGCCCTGGCCAATTACCCCGGTTTCTCCTCACGAGGGTTCACCTTCGTCGGATATTTCGACTCCGAACCGGACCGCGTGGGCGAGGAGATCGCCGATCGCTCGATCAGCGACATCGCTGAACTCGAGTCCGTCGTGGAAGAGAACGGCGTATCGATCGGCGTGATCGCCACGCCCGCCGACGCCGCGCAGGACGTGTGCGATCGCCTTGTCGAGGCGGGAGTGACCAGCATCTTGAACTTCGCGCCCACCGTGCTGTCGGTCCCCGACAACGTGGATGTCCGCAAGGTCGACCTCGCCGCCGAACTGCAGATCCTGTCCTTCCACGAACACCGCAAGAGCCGTGGTCCGGGCGGCGGCCTCGTGGAATCGGTGGGCTAGCGATGTCCTTGCTGGTGATCGGCATTTCCCACCGAAGCGCCCCGCTGCACATCGTCGAACAGGCAAGCGTCGCCGGCGATCGCGCCGCGGTAGTGCTGCGCGACGTGGCGGCCGCCGAGCCGGTCTCCGAGGCCCTGCTGCTGTCCACCTGCAACCGGGTCGAGGTCTACGCCGACGTCAATCGCTTCCATGCGGCGGTCACCGAGATCGGCCGGCTGCTGGCCGAGCACGTCGGCATCGAGTTGATCGAGTTGGCCGACCACCTTTACGTGCACTACGACGAGCCGGCCGTCACCCATCTCTGCAGGGTCGCCGCCGGGCTGGACTCCATGGTCGTCGGGGAGACGCAGGTCCTCGGCCAGTTGCGAGCCGCCTACGGGTTGGCCCAAGCAGAGGGCACCATCGGCCGCCGGCTGCATGCGGTCATCCAGCGCGCGCTGCGTACCGGTCGGCGCGTCCAGGCCGAGACCGGTATCTCACTTGCCGGTGCGTCCCTGGTCAGCGTCGGGTTGGAGGAAGCCGACGGCATGCTGACCGGGCTTGCGGATGCGCGCACCCTCATCGTCGGCGCCGGAGCCATGGGAGCTCTCGCCGGCACCAGCCTGCGCCGCCTTGGTGTCACGTCCATCATCGTGACCAGCCGTACTCGCGCGCACGCCGCGAAGCTCGCGGCGGGCCTCGACTGCGACAGCGCAGACATCGGGGACCTGGCCGCGGAGGTCGCCAAGGCTGATCTGGTCGTCAGCTGCACGGGCGCTGCGGGCACGGTGCTCGACACCCCGCTGGTGGCCGCCGCCCTGGCCGAACGCGGACCTCGCCGATTGGTCATCGTCGACCTTGCCCTGCCGCGGGATGTGGCCATCGGCGTGGGACAACTCGACGGGGTGGACCTGCTGGACCTGGCCCGGCTGCAGTCGCTCGCGCACCTAGAGCCGGATGATCGCGACCTCTCCGAGGCCCAGGCGATCGTGACCGCCGAAGTCGCCGGGCTACTCGCCGAGGCGCGAGCAGACGACTTGGCACCGCTGATCTCGGCGCTGCGCAGCCGCGCGAAGGACGTCGTCGACAGCGAACTTCGTAGGGTGGCCGGACGCCTGCCCACTCTCGATCCCACCCAGCTCGATGCGGTGGAGAACGCCCTGCGCCGGGTGGCGGACAAGTTGCTGCACCAGCCGACCGTCCGGATGAAGGAACTGGTCGCCGGGCCGTCGGGGGCGTCCTACACACCGGTGCTGCGTGCGCTGCTCGGAATGGACGCCGACGCTGTCGACCTCGCCCAGGCGCTGTCGGTGGACTCCTCGCTGCCCGACACCGACCGGCCGGAATCGCTGTCGGCGATCCTGCAGGAGTACAGGTCATGAGCCGCGACACAATTCGACTCGGTACCCGGGCGAGCCGGTTGGCAATGGCGCAGGCCCAGCTGGTGGCCGATTCGATCCGGTCGAGCAGCGGGCGCGAGGTGACGCTGGTCGAGATCACCACTCCTGGCGATGCCAGTTCCGCGCCGATCACGGAGCTGTCCACGGTCGGGGTCTTCGTGTCCAGCCTGCGGACTGTCTTGCTGCGCGGCGAGATCGATGTCGCCGTCCACTCGTACAAGGATCTGCCGACCGCGCCGGAGCCTGGATTGCTGATCGGGGCTGTACCACCGCGGGAGGATCCCCGCGATGTGCTGGTGGCCAGCGAAGGCCGCAATCTCCTGCAATTGACTCCAGGTTCCCGAGTCGGGACCGGCTCACCCCGGCGTACCGCTCAGCTCAATGCCCTGCAACTGGGGCTGGACATCGTCGGAATCCGCGGCAACGTGGACACCCGGTTGGCCGCGGTGGCTTCGGGCACAGTCGATGCGATCGTCGTTGCTCGTGCGGGTCTTGCCCGGCTAGGGCGACTCGACGAGGTGACCGAGACCCTCGACCCGATTCAGATCCTGCCGGCGCCGGCCCAGGGCGCGTTGGCCGTGGAGTGCCGGGCCGGTGATACGGATGTGCTCGATGTGCTCGCCGGAATTGATGACCCAGGCGCGCGGGCAACTGTGCAGGCCGAACGCGTCCTGCTCGCCTGTCTGGAAGCGGGCTGCACGGCTCCAGTCGGTGCCCTGTGCGAACTAGCCGAGGGTGAAGCCGGGCCAGAGCTCTTTCTTCGCGCCAATGTCACCGCGATCGACGGCAGTGCCGCCGTTCGGTCCTCAGCTGCCCGATCACCCGATCAGGCAGCCGAACTCGGTCGCCTGTTGGCCGCCGAGTTGCTCGATCTCGGCGCCGAGGAACTCCTCGGCGCCCACAGCCGGGCTTCGATGCCGTCCCAGGCGAATGGCAACGGTTCGGCTGGATCCAATGCACACCGAACTTCGATGCACTAGGAATGAGGAACAGGTAATGACTCGCGGGCGCAAGAACACCGGCCGCATCGTGATCGTGGGGGCCGGCCCCGGAGATGCCGATCTGCTCACCGCGCGGGCAACCGCCGCGCTGAGTTCGGCGGACCTGGTGCTGTACGACGCCGATGTCAGCGCACCTGTCCGGCAGCGGCTCGGCGAGCTCCGGCAGGGTCATGAGAGCCAGGAGTCGGTGGCCGATCCGGCGGAGATAACGAGGACGGCAATCGCCGCCGCCAAGGCAGGTCAGACCGTGGCCCGGCTGGTGGCGGGTGACCCCTTCACCGACGACGCGATCGTCAAGGAGATCCTGGCGATCGCCCGGACGGTCGTGCCCTACGACGTCGTCCCCGGAGTCGCCATCTCGACGGCGGTGCCTGCGTATGCCGGCGTCCCGCTCGGCTCGGCCTACACAGCGGCCGACGTCGGCACCGGGTTGACCATGGCCAACCTGGCGACGAGCCCGATGCCGCTGGTGCTGCGGGCCGCGGGCGAGATCGTGCCAGACACGGCTCGCGAGCTCGTGGCGGCCGGAGTCCCTGGCGTCACGTCCGCATGCGTCACCGTCGACGGCTCGTTGTCGAGCCAGTTCAGTGTTGTCGGCTCGCTGGAGGAGTTTGTGGCCGGAGCCTGGCCGAGCAGCAGGACCGGCCCGGTGGTCGTCACCGTCGGCGCCGAGGTGGACAAGCGGTCTCGGCTGTCGTGGTGGGAGAGCCGGCCACTGTTCGGTTGGCGCGTTCTGGTGCCGCGTACCCGCGAGCAGGCCGGTGACATGAGCGAGCGCCTGCGCTCGTACGGGGCCGTACCCGTTGAGGTGCCGACCATCGCCGTCGAGCCGCCGCGCACGCCGGCTCAGATGGACCGTGCAATCCGCGGCCTCGTCACCGGACGCTACGGATGGATCGTGTTCACATCGGTCAACGCAGTACGCGCGGTGCGGGAGAAGTTCACCGAACTCGGCCTGGACGCCCGTGCCTTCGCCGGCGTCAAGGTCGCCTGCGTCGGCGAGATGACCGCCGAGGCGGTCCAGGACTTCGGCATCACCCCGGAAATCGTGCCTTCCGGTGAGCAGTCGAGCCACGGGTTGCTCGAGGACTTCCCGCCCTACGACGACGTTCTCGATCCGATTGACCGGGTGCTGCTGCCCCGAGCCGACATCGCCACCGAGACGCTGACTGCCGGACTGCAGGAACGCGGCTGGGAGGTCGACGACGTGACCGCGTACCGAACGGTGCGTGCGGCCCCACCGCCCGCGGCCATCCGGGAGGCGATCAAGGGCGGCGGGTTCGACGCGGTGTGCTTCACCTCGTCGTCGACCGTCCGAAACCTGGTGGGCA
>JALZIX010000295.1 GCA_030860025.1 Actinomycetota bacterium | reverse complement strand
CCCGCAGGGCCCGGCGCTCAGGTCCTTCGTCGAAGTTCAGACCATCAGACACCCGATGACCGTACGTCGCGGCCACTACCTGAAGTGACATTATCCGGAGAAAGTGCGGTCAGCGCGCCGCCTGAGGTGACATTCTCCGGAGAAAGTGCGGTCAGCGCGCTGCCTTCCTCATTGGGATTAGGCTCCGGCTCATCACCGAAGATGGGATTCCTGTGATCGTGCGCTTGATTCTCGGCCTGGGTGGCACGCTCGTCGTGGCTGCCTTCGCCGCCCGCCGAATCCTGTTCCTGATCCGCTTGATCCGCTCCGGTCAGCCCACCGCTGGTCGCTGGGACCGGGTGGGCGAACGGGTCTGGGCTCAGATCAGCGAGGTGTTCGGCCAGCGGAAGCTCCTGAAGTGGTCGGTACCTGGGCTGGCGCACTTCTTCACGATGTGGGCGTTCTTCATCCTGCTGTCGGTCTACCTCGAGGCGTACGGAACCCTGTTCGATGAGGACTTCCACATCCCGCTGATCGGAAGGTGGGCGGTGCTGGGGTTCCTGCAGGACTTCATCGCCGTGGCGGCCCTGATCGGGATCATCACCTTTGCCGTGATCCGAGTGCGCAACGACCCGGAACGCCGGCAGCGCGCCTCGCGCTTCTACGGCTCGCACACAGGCGGGGCCTGGCTGATCCTGTGCATGATCGCGATGGTCATCGTCACGATGTTCTTGTTCCGCGGCTCGGCGGTGAACACCGGCACCTTCCCGTACGAGTCGGGCGCCTTTGCCTCGGAGTTCGTCGGGCTCCTGCTCAGCGGCCTGAGCGTGGGTACGAACGAGATCCTGGAGACCATCTTCCTGCTCGCCCACATCGGCGTGATGCTCGCCTTCACGATGATCGTGCTCTATTCCAAACACCTGCACATCGGTACGGCACCGCTGAACGTGGCTACCAAGCGGCTGCCCGATGGCCTCGGGCCACTGCTGCCGATGGAGTCCCAGGGCAAGGTGCTCGACTTCGAGGAGGCCGACCCGGAGAAGGACACCTTCGGCCGGGGCAAGCTCGAGGACTTCACCTGGAAGGGGTTCTTGGACTTCTCGACCTGTACGGAGTGTGGCCGCTGCCAGAGCCAGTGCCCTGCTTGGAACACCGGAAAACCGTTGTCCCCCAAGCTCGTCATCATGGACCTGCGCGACCACATGTTCGCGAAAGCCCCCTATGTCTTGGGGGACAGGGACATTCCCGATGAGGTCCCTGATCTCGTCACCGCAACCAACGGACACGGGGTACCCGAGGCCGGCTTCCCCCGGGTCGAGGGCTCCGGCCCAGCCCAAGCGCACCGGCCGCTGGTCGGCACGCTCGAAGAGGGCGGGGTGATCGACCCGGACGTGCTGTGGTCCTGCACGATGTGCGGCGCCTGCGTCGAGCAGTGCCCGGTCGACATCGAGCACATCGACCACATCGTCGACATGCGCCGCTACCAGGTCCTGATCGAGTCGTCCTTCCCGTCCGAGGCCGGCGTGATGCTGCGCAACCTGGAGGGCAAGGGCAATCCATGGGGGGTCGGCGCCAACACCCGCGAGGAGTGGATCAAGGGCCTGCAGTTCGATGGGGCGGACTTCGAGGTCCCAGTTGTCCAGGGCACGATCGACGAGGACGTCGAGTACCTGTTCTGGGTGGGCTGCGCCGGGGCGATCGACGATCGAGCCAAGAAGGTCACCCGCGCGGTTGCCGAACTCCTGCACATCGCCGGGGTGAAGTACGCCGTACTAGGTAACAACGAGACCTGCTCCGGTGACCCGGCCCGCCGGCTGGGCAACGAGTTCGTCTTCCAGATGCTCGGGCAGCAGAATGTCGAGACTCTCAACGCGGCCTTCGCCGACCGGCCCGACAGGGCCAAACGCAAGATCGTCGCGACCTGGCCGCACTGCTTCAACTCGTTGGGCCGGGAGTATCCACAGCTCGGCGGTGAGTACGACGTCGTCCACCACACCCAGTTGCTGGGCCGCCTGGTCGAGGAGGGGAAGCTCACGCCGGTCACGCCCGTCGACGGCCTGGTGACCTACCACGACCCGTGCTTCCTTGGGCGGCACAACAAGGTCTACACCCCGCCGAGGGACATCCTCGCCTCCGTCGAAGGGGTGCGTACCCAGGAGATGCACCGCTGCAAGGAACGCGGATTCTGTTGCGGGGCAGGTGGGGCCAGGATGTGGATGGAGGAGAAGATCGGCAAGCGGATCAATGTCGAGCGGGTCGATGAGGCGCTCGCCCTCAATCCCGACATCGTGTCGACCGCCTGTCCGTTCTGCATCACCATGCTCTCGGACGCGGTCACCGCCAAGCAATCCGACGGCGAGGCCGACAATGTCGAAGTGCTCGACGTCGCGCAGATCCTGCGTCGTTCCTTGTCGTGAGCTTCTTGGGCGCCGGGCGGGGCCGTACGGATGCCGAGCTCGAGGCGGGTAACCGACGCTCCCGGCTGCACTTCGCCCGGGACATCAATGACGTACGGACAATCGCGGCCTCCGGTGAGCGTCCGCCGGCCAAACGCCGGCGGTTTCACTGGACCCTGCTTTTCATCGCCGTCGGGATCCTGCTGTTCATGGCGTTCGCTGGCGGCATCGGGGGTGGTCAGGACGTGGCGCTGGACCCAGACTGCGAGAACGCCGCGATCGGGCTGGAGTCCGAGGAGACGTCGGCGGGGACTCCGTTGCGCTATCGGCTGGCCGGGCCGGACGACGTGGACTACATCGTCACCCTTGACGGGGAGCCCATCCGCGGCGACGGGGGCAGCGAGGTCCCCTACGAGCAGACGCCGGCCGGCCCCGTGTTGCGGCTGCAGCAGTGCCTCAGCCCCACGCTTGTCATCGCCGCACCGGCCCCGCCGGGACCGCACGAACTGGCGATGCTGCGCCTCGAGCCGAACGGGGAAACCACCGAGCTCACGACCATCACGGTCACGGTCACGGACTAGCCCTCGCAGTGCCGCGGCTTCAGGGCTCGGTGCCTGCCGAGCACACCGACGCTGAGCCCCGTCTGACCGGACATTTCACGTAAAAAGTGCCCTCAGGCCGCCGTCTGACCGGACATTTCACGTAAAAAGTGCCCTCAGGCCGCCGTCATGGTCAGTTCATGTCGTTGGGATGCGGGCCGATCCTTATCCCGGTCTCCAGAGCGCTGATGGTCGCCATGTCCTCATCGGTGAGCTGGAAGTCGAAGATGCGGAAGTTCGATGAGATCCGATCGGGGTTGATCGACTTGGGAATCACGATGTTGCCCAGTTGGAGATGCCACCGCAGGATCGCCTGCGCCGGTGTCTTGAGGTAGTGATCGGCCACATCTGCGACCACTGGATCCTCCAGTAGCGCTCCACGGGCCAGCGGGCTCCATGCCTCGGTGGCGATGTTGTGCTGAGCATGCAGTGCGCGCAGTTCGGCCTGCGAAAAGTTCGGATGCAGCTCGATCTGGTTGACCGCCGGCACCGTTTCGGTCTCCGCTAGGAGCCTGGTCAGGTGCGCCGGCTGGAAGTTGGAAACCCCGATGGACGCGGTCATTCCGTCGGACTTCACCGATTCCAGGGCAGTCCAGGTCTCCACATAGTCGTTGTGGACGGGCATCGGCCAGTGGATCAGGAACAAGTCGACGGACGAGAGCTTCAGCCGCTGCAGGCTGCCCTCCATGGCCCAGCGGGCGGTGTCGTACCCGTGCCGGTCGTTGTTCAGCTTGGTAGTCACGTAGATCTCGTCCCGCGGGATGCCGGAACGCCTGATCGCCGCGCCGACGCCGGCCTCATTGCCGTACATCTGCGCGGTGTCGATATGCCGGTAGCCGACTTTGAGGGCTGCGGCTACGGCCTGCTCGGTCTCCTCCGGAGGCACTTGGAATACCCCGAAGCCCAACTGCGGAATGACATTCCCGTCGTTGAACGCGACCGCCGGCTGGGAGTGCGTGCTCATAGTCCACCCGAGGTGTGTGCAATCGTGGTGTGGTGGCCGACGAACCGACGCTGAGCCCGCTCGATGGCCGTTACCGGGCGATCGTATCGGCGATCACCGAGCATCTGTCCGAACAGGCCCTCAATCGCGGCCGGCTCGAGGTGGAAGTCGCCTGGCTCAGCTATCTGGCCGATTCCCGGGCCATTCCCGAACTGCGCGCTCTGACCGACGACGAGCAGTCCCTGTTGCGCGGCCTGGTAGCCGACTTCGGTTCCGGTCAAGCGGCGCACCTGGCAATCCTGGAGCGCGGGACGGGCCATGACGTCAAGGCAGTCGAGTACTACATCAAGGAAGCACTTGCGCAGACCTCGTTGGCAGACCTCGTCGAATTCGTCCATTTCGGATGTACGTCCGAGGACATCAACAACCTCGCGTACGCCCGGATGCTCCAGCGGGCGATCGCCGACGTGTGGCTGCCCGCAGCCCTTGGCCTGGTGTCGGAGCTGCGCGATCTTGCTGTGGCCCAACGGGATCAGCCGATGCTGTCCCGTACGCACGGGCAGGCGGCGACACCGACCACGGTCGGCAAGGAGATCGCCGTGTTCGTGCACCGGCTGGACCGGCAGCTCAACCGGATCCAGGCGCAGGAGTACGTCGGGAAGTTCAACGGGGCCACCGGTACCTACGCTGCGCACCATGTCGCCGCACCGGACGTCGATTGGATCGAGATCAGTCAGGGTTTCGTGCAGAGCCTGGGCGTGACCTGGAACCCGCTGACGACGCAGATCGAGTCACATGACTACATGTGCGAGCTCTTCGCAGACATTGCTCGGTTCAACGGGATCCTGCACAACCTCAACACCGACATGTGGAGCTACATCAGCATCGGCGCCTTCAAGCAGAAGGCCACGACCGATGCGGTCGGTTCCTCGACGATGCCGCACAAGATCAATCCGATTCGGTTCGAGAACTCCGAGGCCAATCTCGAGGTCAGCAACTCGCTGCTGCAGGTGCTGCAGACCTCGTTGATCACCTCTCGGATGCAGAGGGATCTGAGCGACTCCTCGATGCAGCGCAACATCGGACCGGCTTTGGGGTACGCGCTGATCGGGATCACGAACACCCGGGCCGGGCTGCGCAGCATCGACGTCGACGCGGATGTCTTGGCGGCGGAGTTGGACGACGCATGGGAGGTCTTGGGCGAGGCCGTGCAATCGGTCATGCGCCGGGCGGGGCTGGACCAGCCGTATGAGCGGCTCAAGGAGCGGACCCGCGGGCAGCGGATCACCCAGGACGACTTGCAGGACTTCGTACGCGGGCTCGGTCTGCCGGCGGAGGACCAAAAGCGGCTCCTGCGACTGACTCCGGCCAGCTATACCGGCCTTGCCAGCCGCCTGGTCGACTTCATCGACGTGCCTAGGGCGCTGTGAGGTCTGCCGTCATCTCGACTGGTCCTTCGTCGGTCATGCGGGCCAGGGTGCGCATCTTGTTGACCGCGTCGAGGGCGGCGACCTTGTACGACTCGGCCAGCGTCGGGTAGTTGAAGACAGCATCGACGAGGTAGTCGACGGTGCCGCCACATCCCATGACGGTCTGTCCGATGTGGACCAG
>JALZIX010000348.1 GCA_030860025.1 Actinomycetota bacterium | reverse complement strand
CTGCGCCGCAACCATCCGGGTCTGGGCACCGGCCCGTTGGGCGACGTGAGCGTGGACTTCGAGACCGACCAGCAGTGGCTCGTGATGCGGCGCGCGGTCGCGGGGGTTGCGGTGGGGATGAACCTGGGCGAGTCCCGGGTGCTGCGCCTGGCCGGAGACGTCCTGTTGTCCTCCACGCCGGCTCTGGAGAACCTCGGCGGTGGCCTACTCGTCCTTCCGCCGGACTCGGTCGTGATTGTCAGCTTCTAGGTGGCGCCCTTCATCTTGTCGGCATCCACCTGCGTGCCTAGCGTCTGCGATCTGGTGATCCGGAATGGTCTGAGGTGAGAGATGGACGACTTCTCCGTGTTCCAGTCGCGGCTCGGTGAGGCCATAGCCGCGAACGCAGCGGGCTCCACCGTGCCCCATGTACTGGTGGCCCTTCCCTCGTTCAGCGTCGGCGAGTCGCTGCTGTCGCACTATGCCGACCGGATTCCCGCCTTGGAGCATCGCTACTTACTTGCGCAGTTCATGCTGCCCCGGATAGAGAACTGCGAACTCGTCTTCATCAGTTCACAGGCGCCGTCGCAGGAGGTGCTGAACTACTACTCGTCATTGGTTCCGGTTGACCGGCGGAACAGCATGCAGGCGCGATTCCGAGTGTTGGAGGTTCCGGATCTTTCCGCACGTTCGGTGGCCGCCAAGCTGTTGGACCGTCCCGATCTGATCGCCGAGCTACGGGCCTCCTTACGTGGGCGGCTGGCCTACATCGAACCCTGGAACGTGACCGGGGCCGAGGTCGAGCTTGCGGGTCGCCTGGGGATACCAGTCAATGGGACTGCGCCGGAGTTGTGGCCGCTGGGTTTCAAGAGCGCCGGGCGGCGACTGTTCGCCGAGGCCGGTGTCCCCACGCCGTACGGACGTGAGCATGTTCGGTCGGTCGACGAAGTACTCGACGCCATCCTGGACATCAGGTCACACCGCCCGCAGGCCGCTGGCGTGGTGATCAAGACCGACGACAGTGGCGCCGGGGACGGCAACCGGCTCATTCGCTTCAACGAATCGCCTGATCCGGATGCGCTTCGGGCCACCATCGAAGCGCTGCCGTCCTGGTATTTGGCGGATCTCACCGCTGGCGGTGTCGTCGAAGAGCTGATCAGTGGGTCCAATGTCACCAGCCCGAGCGTCCAGGTGGACATCCTGCCGGGTGGGGAGCCGGTCGTGTTGGCCACGCACGAACAGGTGCTCGGCGGACCGGACGGTCAGATCTACACCGGTTGCCGCTTCCCGGCTCGCCGCGAGTACGCCGGTCAGATCGGCCGGCACGGTCAGGCGGTCGGCCGCCTCCTGGCCCGTCGCGGCGCATTGGGCCGCTTCAGCGTCGACTTCATGAGCGTCCAAACCGCGGAGGAACGTTGGGACGTCTTCGCGCTGGAGATCAACCTGCGCAAAGGAGGGACGACGCATCCGTTCTCGACCCTGCGCAACCTTGCGGCCGGGCACTACGACGTCGACTCCGGGGAGTGGCTGACCGTCGGAGGCCCCCCGCGCTATTACGAGTCGACCGACAATCTGGTCGATCCGGCATGGCGAGGACGACCGCCCGGGGACGTCATCCAGGCAGTTGTCGCGGCCGGATTGCAGTTCGACCCAAACACCCAGACGGGCGTCGTGCTGCACATGTTGTCCTGCCTGGCCATCGACGGCCGCCTCGGCCTCACCGCCATCGGGTCATCGCCGGCTCAAGCTGCTCAGCTGTACACGGCTGCCGCAGACGTCTTGGCACAGTCCTGGCACATGACCGCCGAGAGTAGGGGGTAGGCAGTGCACGCGTACCGGGCAGATGCGGCCTTTGACGGCGAGCGCTTCCTCTCCGATGGGGTGCTCGTCATCGTCGACGGGAGCCGGATCACTGCGGTTGCGCCTGGCTCGGCCAGCGCACCCTCCGACTGCGAGGTCACCTACCTGCCCGGCACAACTCTGCTACCGGGGCTGATCGACACGCACGTACACCTGTGCGGCGACGACAGTCCGCAGGCGCTCGACCAATTCTTCGAACTCAGTGCGGATGACCTCGAGGGCATCATTACCGCCGCGTTGCAGGCGCAACTTGCCGCAGGGGTCACCGCCGTACGCGACCTGGGCGACTACCAGTGGGCCGTCGTCGACCGAGGGCGCGCGCTGGATGACGGGCGCATCGAACCCACCGTGGTGGCATCTGGACCACCCGTCACGATCGAAAACGGCCATTGCTGGTCGATGGGTGGAGCAGCATCCGGAGTCGAGGGTCTGCGCGCAGCCGTACGGGAGCGGGCCGACCGCGGCGCCGACGTCGTGAAGATCATGACCAGCGGTGGGGCGATGACGCCAGGCACCGACGTGCTTCTGTGCCAGTTCACCGTCGAGGAGCTGCGCGTCGTCGTCGAGGGGGCGCACCGCCTTGGGCTCCCGGTCACCGGGCACGCGCATGGTCTCCCTGCCGTGCAGCAATGTGTTGACGCAGAGTTGGATGGCATCGAGCACTGCTCCTGCCTGACCCCCAGCGGTTTCAGCACACCTCCGGAGCTGGCTGAACGGATCGCCGCCGCCGGGATCTTCGTCTGCCCGACGCTCGGTCGGGCGGTTGGCGTCGACCCGCCACCTCAGGTGAAGGCGCTGATGGAGCGAATGGGCGTGGGCTGGGAGGACCGCCTCGATCAGGTCAGGGACCTCCATCGCGCCGGCGTCACCTTCCTCAGCGGATCGGATGCCGGGATCAGCCCGGGGAAGCCGCACGGGGTCATGCCTGAGGCGGTCATCGACTTGCTCGACTGCGGTGTTCCGGCGGATGCCGCGCTGGCCTCGGCGACCAGCCTCGCTGCGAAGGCGTGCGGCCTGGCAGATCGGACCGGACGCCTGCAAGAAGGTCTCGACGCTGACCTGCTCATCGTCGCCGGCAATCCGCAGCAGGACATCACCGCGCTGCGTGCGGTCCGTACCGTCGTCTCCCGCGGCCGGGAGGTAGCGCGGGGAGCCGCCGGCGACGAACCTCGCCGTTCATGAGGACTCGCTCATTGCGCTCTCACGGAGGGCTCACCTGACAAGGCTTCAATCGGGTGATGACCGTCGCTACGCCCCGGGCCACTCCCGCTGCCTTCGCCGTTCCCGAGAAGTCCCATGACGCCTGGTCCCCGGATCTGCAATTACTCCTGGGTCCGGACGCTGACGGCCCGTTGCGCGCACTCATCGAGGCCGCCAATGGCGAGCTGCTGTCCTTTCGCCCTCGCCAGGTCAACCATCAGCCAAACCCATCAACCGGAGTTTCGGCCACGATCGCGCAGTACGCCGCGCAGGTTCGCTGGGCCGGGGGGCGGGTGGCGAACGAGACCTTGGTGATGGCCACCGGGGGTCGCATTCCGAAGCGGGCAGCGGTTCTCGAAGGCGACGGCGTACGCGTAGGTATCTGGCGCTGGCCGCACGACCCGGACCTTCCCGGTCTAGCCGCCGCTGTGGACGCAGACACCGTCGCAGCGCTGTTGGCCGACCTGGGAATGGGTGGCGGCAAGGTCCGGCTGAGCGTGCGGGCGTACCGGCCGGGCCGGCGAGCGGTCATCGAAGCCAGCGGGACGCACGGCCGAGTCTTTCTCAAGGTGGTTCGCCCACATCGGGTGCAGGCATTGCACTCCAAGCATCGACAACTGGCCGCCCATCTGCCGGTCCCACACAGCTATGGCTACTCGCCCGAGGGCATCCTGGTGCTTCAAGCGCTGCCCGGTTCCTCCCTGCGCGGCGCACTCACCGGTCC
>JALZIX010000335.1 GCA_030860025.1 Actinomycetota bacterium | reverse complement strand
GGAGACGACGCCAACGCCGATGCTCGGCCCGGTGCGCGGGCGTTCGCCGGTGGGCACCGGACTTCGGGTCGCGATCGTGGCGAACATCCTGCTCGCGTTCGTGATCGTGTTGATGACGTCGCGCTCGGGTCTGTGGTGGCGGTTCAGCACGTTCACGTACGAGGTGAACCTGCTCGCCGCGCTGTATTTCCTCTGGGCCGTACTGCGTCCCGCGGCCGCCCGCCGTCTCCCCGGTCTGCGTGGCGCCATCGTGTTGTACGTGCTGGTCGCCGGCCTTATCTGGAACCTCTACCTGACCGATATGAGCATGGGGTACACGCCACAGAACATCATGTTGCACATCGTCAGTCCGGTGCTTGTCGGACTTGACTGGCTGCTGATCGGCCGCAGCCAGGAGCGCGTCGCGTGGTGGCATCCCGTTGCCTGGCTCGGGTATCCACTGGCCTACCTGATCGCAATCCTGGTCTATCTCAACACCGAGCGCGGCCGGTTCCTCTACTACTTCCTCGACGTCCAGCAGATCGGGCTGGTAACTCTCACTCGAAACGTGGCGCTGCTTGCGCTTGGCTTCGCCGTCCTGGGCTACATCGTCCTGGGGATCGGCCGGCTCGCCGTAGCGGCCCGCCGTACCCCGGCCTGAACCGCGTCCGCCCCGCCGGGCTCGCGGACATTCTCCGGACTGACACCGCGCAGCGGGGCGACAGCGCTACCGTCGTCGGTGTGAGCTTCGCGCACGACCCACCTGGCGAGCGGCAAGGCGCTGCGCTAAGTGTGACGACAACCGCCACAACCGAGGAACCCTCGGTGCCCGCCACAACCGAGGATCGCCCAGCGCCCACCCAGCCCACCGACAGCTATGGACCGGCGCTGCCCCGGAGCCCTCTTCTGGAGCGCATCCGGGAGGCGGTTATCGGTGACGACCAGGTGATGCCCGGTCCGTACGGTCCACGCCGGGTGACCTACGCCGACTACACCGCCTCCGGGCGAGCGCTTTCCTTCCTCGAGGACTTCATCCGCGATGAGGTGCTGCCGCGGTACGCGAACACGCACACCGAGTCCTCCGGCACCGGTCTGCAGACCACCCGACTGCGTGAGGATGCGCGGCGGCTGATTCGGGACGCGGTCGGTGGTACGGACGAACATGTCGTGCTGTTCACCGGATCCGGGACGACCGGCGCCATCGACCGGCTGATCGGCGTCCTCAACCTGCGCATCCCCGCCGATCTCGATGACCGCCACCAGCTCAGCGCGCAGATTTCCGCCGAGCAGCGACCGGTCGTGTTCATCGGCCCCTTCGAGCACCACTCCAACGAGGTGTCCTGGCGCGAGACCATCGCCGACGTCGTGGTGATCCCGGAGGACGCCGACGGGCATATCGACATCGACCAACTCGAGGTCCAACTCGCCGCCTACGCCCACCGCCCGCTCAAGATCGGCTCGTTCTCGGCCGCTTCCAACGTCACCGGGATCGTCACTAACACCTGCCGAATCGCCGACACATTGCACCGATACGGCGCGCTGTCCTTCTGGGACTTCGCAGCGGCCGCGCCGTACGTCGACATTGCGATGAATCCGGACTGTCCCCAACATCCGGCTGCGTACAAGGACGCGATCTTCCTCTCGCCACACAAGTTCATCGGCGGGGTCGGTACGCCAGGCGTCTTGGTCGGACGACGGGAGCTGTTCACCAACCGCGTGCCGGTCGTACCCGGCGGCGGGACGGTCGCCTACGTCAACCCGAGCGAGCACCGCTATCTCGCCGACATCGAGCACCGCGAGGAGGGCGGCACGCCGGCGATCGTCGAGTCGATCCGCGCCGGCTTGGTCTTCCAGCTCAAGTCCGCCGTCGGTACGGACGTCATTCGCGCGTACGAGGAGCACCACCTGAGCCGCGTCGTCCGGTCGTGGACACAGAACCCAAACATCGAGATCCTCGGGAACCTTGCAGCCGAGCGGCTTTCGATTGTGTCATTCGTCGTGCGTCGGCCTGCCGGGCGCTACCTGCACCACAACTTCGTCGTCGCACTGCTCAACGACCTGTTCGGCATCCAGTCCCGCGGCGGTTGTTCGTGCGCCGGTCCGTACGGACACCGGCTCCTGGGCATCGATCTGGAGCGCTCACGGGAGTTCGAACGCGAGATCTCCTCTGGCTGCGAAGGGATCAAGCCCGGTTGGGTACGGGTGAACTTCAATTACTTCATCAGCGAGCCGGTGCTGGACTACATCGTCGCGGCGGTGCATCTTGTTGCCGCGCACGGCTGGCGGCTTCTGCCGGACTACCGCTTCGACCCCGCGAAGGGTCTCTGGCGGCATCGGGATGGGCCGATCGAACCTCCGATGCGGCTGCACCAAGTCTCCTACGATGCCCTGGGTGCGATGCGGTATCCCGATCACCATGAGCGGGCCGACGAGAGCGTGCTGGTCCGCTACCTCGATGAGGCGCGGGACCTCTTTGCCCAGCACGAGGATTGCCGGACTGCCTGCGACGACCCGGCCCAGCGGGTGTCGCCCGACTTCGAGGCGCTGCGCTGGTTCGAACTCCCCGAGTCCTGCCTGCACTGA
>JALZIX010000331.1 GCA_030860025.1 Actinomycetota bacterium | reverse complement strand
GTCTCCCACACATTCCACGCCAGCGCGGCGGGTCCGTGCACCGCTGGATCGGGGTCGCTGAGCAGCCGGGCGTAGGCGCCAACCACGTCACGGCGATCGTCTGCAGCGAGCGGAGCAAGGAAGTCGTGGTACCGCTCGGGGAAGATGGCGCCGGCGCCATCACCCTGGTAGAGCCAGTCGAATTCCCATTGGCGCGCGGTGAACACGCCGCGCAAGACGAGTTCGGTCACCCGCTCCAGATGCGTCTGGGCGTAGGCCAGCGCGAGCGTCGAGCCCCATGAGCCGCCCAGCACCAACCACCGGTCGATGCCCAACGCGAGCCGAAGCGTCTCGATGTCTGACACCAGATGCCAGGTCGTGTTGGTGCTGAGGTCGGCTGCTGGGTCGCCGGCGCTGGGTCGACTGCGGCCGCAACCCCGCTGGTCGAAGACGACGATCCGATAGCGAGCCGGGTCGAACAGCCGGCGATCGTCGGGCTTCGCTCCGGCACCGGGGCCGCCGTGCAGGAACACCGCTGGCTTGCCGCCGGGGTTGCCGCTGGTCTCCCAATAGATCTCGTGGCCGTCGCCGACTGCGAGGTACCCCGAGTCGTACGGCTCGATCTCCGGATAGGGCTCGCCAGCCAATGTGACCCCATCTGTCTCGAGTGAAGGACGCCTTCTAGCGAACCTATTGGTTCACGGCGTCCTTCACTCGTCGGGGTGAGCCGGGGTGAGGGTGACGGGGAGGTCGACGAGGCCGCGGATGACGAACTCGGGTCGACGTACGGGTTCGGCGGCCAACTCGATCGATGTCGTACCCGCGAGCAGTGCGGCGAACGAGGCCTGCAACTCGACCCGAGCCAGCGGCGCGCCGATACAGAAGTGGATCCCGGCGCCGAAGGAGATGTGTGGATTGTCGCTGCGACTCAGATCGAGCCGGTCGGGGTCGGCGAACGCAGCCGGATCGCGATTGGCCGAACCCAACAGGGCGGCGATCTTCTGCCCAGCCTGCACCGTCACCCCGCCGACCTCGACATCGCGTACGGCAGTGCGCTCGAACAGTTGCAGCGGGGAGTCGTATCGCATGAGTTCCTCGACCGCGGCGGGCATCAGCGCGGGGTCGGCGCGCAACCGGTCGAATTCCTCGGGGTGGCGCAGCAGGGCCAGCATCCCGTTGCAGGTGACGTTGACGGTGGCCTCGTGTCCGGCGTTGAGCAGCAGGATGCAGGTGGTGACCAACTCGTCCTCGGTCAGCCGGTCGCCGTCGGTGTCCCGTACCGAGACCAGGTGGCTGATCAGATCGTCTTCGGGGGCGGTACGGCGTTGGGCGGCCAACTCCCGCAAATAGCCGACGAACTCGGTTGCGGCGCGTTCGGCGGCGGCCTCGAGCGCGGCCGGGCGGTCGTACTCGTACATCTTGACGATCGCATTCGACCATGGCCGGAGCAGCGGGCGATCGGACTCCGGGACACCGAGGAGTTCGGCGATCACCGCGACGGGGAGCTCGTCGGCGTAGGAGGGAACGAGGTCGACCGTGGCGCCGTCTGCGGCGCGCTCCACAAGCTCGGCCACCAACCGGTCGGCGAGTTCCTCGACCCAGGGCCGCAGCCGCTCCACGTGACCACGGGCGAAGGCAGCGGCGACGAGCCGACGTAGGCGGGGATGCTCCGGCGGCTCCATCTCGAGCAGGGCGTTGCGGTGGATCAGGTTGAACGACTCGAAATCGGCGAGCGGCTGGCGGTCCTTCCAGATCCGGCCGAGCGCCCGGTGTCGCAAGACGGCGTTGGCCTCAGCGTGCCCGAAGGCGAGCCACATCCCGAGCCCGTCGTCCCAGCCGACGCGGTGCTCGACGCGGCGGGCGGCGAAGACGGGGTACGGGTCGGCCACCAGTTTCGGATCGTAGAGATCGAGCAGTACCGCCACGCTGCCGAGAATAGGTCCGCGGGGTGGGGGCGGGACGTTATGCGCATAACCGCCCGGATTCGCGGTGTGAAGTGGGACGTTATGCGCATAACGTCCGGAAGGGTCTCGCGCCGAACCGAGCACCGGCGCGCACAATGAACTGTGTGGCTCGAGCGGACAGGCATCGGCCATGGGTGGTCGCCCATCGCGGTGCGTCCTCCGAGATCGCCGAGCACACCGCGCGTGCGTACGAAAAGGCGATCGAACAGGGCGCCGATGCCGTCGAGTGCGACGTACGGCTGACCCGCGATGGACATCTGGTGTGCGTCCACGACTCGACGCTGTCGCGAACCTCGGACGGCCGGGGCCGGGTCTCGGAGGTCACCCTCGACGAACTGCAGGACCTGGACTTCAGCGGCTGGCGGACCGAGCTTCCGGTCAGCGCCGACGACCTGGTTTCCGACCTCCCGGTCGAGGCCCTCCCGGTGCTTGCCTTCGACGACCTGCTCGACCTCGTGGTGAGCACGCCACGGCCGTTGCGGCTGTTCGTGGAGACCAAGCATCCGACCAGGTTCGGCGGGCTCGTCGAGGAGCAGGTGGTCGCCAGCCTCGCCCACCACGGTCTCCATGAACCCGGTGATCCGCTTGAGTCGCCGATCACCGTGATGAGCTTCGCGACCACGGCCGTACGCCGGGTCCGCACGCTCGCGCCCAGACTGCCCACGGTGTTGCTCTACACGACCGTGCCGCCGCTGCGCCGAGACGGCAGCCTGCCGCGGGGGATCGACATCGTCGGGCCCGACATCGAGACGGTGCGCCGGCATCCCTCCTACGTCGACCGGGTGCACCAGCACGGCAACCGCTGCTACGTGTGGACCGTCGACGACCCGGACGACGTCAAGTTGGTGCTATCTCTCGGCGTCGAGGGCATCATCACCAACCGTCCCGCCATGGTGCGGGACCTCATCGAAGCGGCCTGACTCCTGCAGGTGAC
>JALZIX010000317.1 GCA_030860025.1 Actinomycetota bacterium | reverse complement strand
GTGCGGACGCACGTCTCGGATGACCTCGACTGCAGCGGCGCAGATCTCGTCCGGGTCGGCACCCCAGAATGCGCGAGGGTGCTCATTGGCCGGAGTACCCATCATCCCGCTGTCCCGCCAACGGCCAAGTCCACCCAGGAAACGGGTATCCCGAACACCCAGTTCGGTCATGGCGGCCGCGAGTTCGCAGACGCGGTAACCACCCAGTTGGTCTGCCTGGTCGACGGCGAGCCCAGCCAACTCCGGAACCAGGACTTCACCTTCTTCACCGAGCGTGCAGGTGAGCAGAGTGACCCCGATGCCCTCGGCTGCGTAGCGGGCCATCGTGGCCCCGTTATTGATCGTCTCGTCGTCGGGATGAGCGTGCACGAACAGAACCCGCCGTCGCTCCCCTTCATCGGTCATGTGCGCAGCCTAAGCGGGCGTCCGGCCGCACCCTCCTGGCCGCGGTTGAATCGGGGTCCTACTACAAGACTCGGAATCGGTGTCCTACTACAAGACTCTATGGACGGCCGAATAGTGGCAGGCGGAGGTGTGCCCGGGCTCTTGCTCGGCGAGCGGCGGCTCGAGGTTGATGCACTTTTCCCGCTGGTCATCGGTCAGTTCATCCCTGAACTTGAAGCAACGGGTACGGAATCTGCAGCCCGACGGTGGATTGGCTGGACTCGGGATGTCGCCGGTGAGGATGATCCGCTCGCGGCGGCGCTCCCGCTCCGGGTCGGGGATGGGGATCGCGGACAGCAAAGCCTGGGTGTACGGATGCATGGGCCGCTCGAACAGAGTGTCGCGGTCGGCGAGTTCCATGATCTTGCCCAGGTACATGACCGCTATTCGGTCCGAGATATGGCGAACCACGGACAAGTCATGGGCGATGAACAAGTAGGAAAGACCGAGCTGGTCTTGGAGGTCCTCCAGCAGGTTGATGACCCCGGCTTGGATTGAGACATCCAGCGCCGAGACCGGCTCGTCCAGGATCAGCATGGCCGGTTCCAGAGCCAGGGCTCTGGCGATACCGATCCGCTGTCGTTGACCGCCGGAGAAGTCGGCGGGATAGCGGTTGGTGTGCTCAGGGTTGAGCCCGACCATCGAAACGAGATCCTTGACCCGCGTCCGCAGGGCGGCGTCGCCCTGGACGAGTTTGTGGATGATCAGGGGCTCGGCGACGATGTCGAAGACCGGCAGCCTCGGGTTCAAGGACGCGTACGGGTCTTGGAAGACAATCTGGATGTCGCGGCGCAGCGGCCGCATGTCCGACCGGGACAGGCCGACGAGTTCGCGGCCCCGGAACTCCACTGAACCACCGGTGGCTGGCTGGAGGTTGAGGATGGCCCGGCCTGTCGTCGACTTGCCGCAGCCGGACTCGCCGACCAGGCCGAGCACCTCTCCTGGATAGACCAGGAGGTCGATGCCGTCGACGGCGCGGACGTGGCCGATCACCCGCCGGATCAGGCCTCCGCCTCGGATGGGGAAGAGCTTTTCCAGCCCTTTGACCTTGAGGATCGGCTCACCGGTTTTCGGTGCCGGACGACTCGTGTCGGTCTCGACGGTCGTCATACCTGCCCCTGCCCCCCACCGGCCGGTGAACCGACCTCGGCAACCGTGTCCTCGCCGCCGGTCGCTGCGAGCAGATCGTCCACTGCAGTTGTCTCGAAGATCTCGTCCGCGTGCGTACCGACCGTGCGCAGTTCCTCATGGCGGATGCAGGCGGCCCAGTGCCCGCCCTCGACCTCGATGAGGGGAGGTTCGTCCGCATCACAGGCATCGATATGCAGCGGGCAGCGCGGACCGAACGGACAGCCCGGCGGCATGTTGACCAACGACGGCGGCGAGCCTTTGATCGGGGTCAATCGCTGCCGATCACTGGCGTCCAGGCGCGGCATCGACCCCAGCAGGCCGAGGGTGTAGGGCATCCGCGGCCGGTAGTAGATCTCGTCGACGTGACCGAGTTCGACCGGCCGACCGGCATACATCACGAGCACGCGATCGGCGACGCCGGCAACGACGCCGAGGTCGTGGGTGATCAGTACCATCGCCGCCCCGGTCTCAGCCATTGCGGTGTCGAGGACCTCCAGGATCTGCGCTTGGACGGTGACATCGAGTGCGGTCGTAGGCTCATCGGCGATGATCACATCAGGTTGGTTCGCCATGGCGATGGCGATGACCACGCGCTGGCGCATTCCGCCGGAGAACTCGTGCGGATACTGGTCGATTCGCTCGGTTGCGTTCGGGATGCCGACCAGCTTGAGCAATTCGATGCCCCGATCGCGGGCGTCCTTCTTCGACATCGATTCGTCGTGGACGCGCAATGTCTCCGAGATCTGGAACCCGATCTTGTAGACCGGATCCAGCGAGGTCATCGGATCCTGGAAGATCATCGAGACGCCCTTGCCCCGAATCTTGCTGAAGTTCTTGTCTTTCATGCCGAGCAGTTCGGTCCCCCGATAGCGCACCGACCCGGTGATGTCTGCCGACGCCGGCAGCAGGCCCATGATTGCCAGCGAAGTCACCGACTTGCCCGAACCGGACTCACCAACGACCGCGAGCACCTCACCGGAGCGCAGGACGTAGTTCACACCTCGTACGGCGTGCACTATTCCGTCCTCCGTGGGGAACCGAACGTTCAGGTCTGTGACCTCGAGCAGAGCGTCCTTGGTCACCGGCGATCCAGCGGAGGCGCTACTGGGCGCGTGGTCCAGCGTTGTCATGGGGCTCCGAGTCCTGTCAAGGGTGGGCAGGGCGTGGCTCAGGCGCGGATTCGCTTGTTTGACGGATCGAAGGCGTCCCTGATCCCGTCACCGATCAGGTTGATGCACAGCACGATGATCAAGAAGAGGATGCCGGGGAAGTAGAACAGCCACGGTCGCGTGCTCGCTGCCTGGACGCCGTCGGAGATCAGCCGGCCCAAAGAGGTGTCCGCCGGGCCTACCCCGAAGCCAAGGTAGGTCAGTGATGCCTCCGCCAGGATCGCCGCAGCGGCGGCCAACGTCGTCCAGACGATGATCGTGCCGAGGGAGTTGGGGATCAGGTGTCGAGTGATGATCCGCCAGTTGGAGGCGCCCATGGCGTGCGCCGCTTCGACGAACTCCCGTTCCCGCAGGGAGAGGAACTGGCTTCGCACGATGCGCGAGAGATCCAGCCAGCCGAACAATCCGAGGATGAGGGCCACCCCGAGGGCGGTCTTGGCGTTCTCGAAGTTGCTCGCCACGATCAGCAGCACGACGAGCAACGGAATGGTCAGGATCAGGTCGACCAACCGCATGAGCACGTTGTCGACCCATTTGCCGAAGTAGCCGGCCAATGCCCCCACGATCATGCCCAGACTCAACGCAATGACCACGGCCACGACCACGACCAGGGCGCTGCGCTGGATGCCGTTCATGAGCCCGGCGAGTAG
>JALZIX010000298.1 GCA_030860025.1 Actinomycetota bacterium | reverse complement strand
CCGGACAAGGTTCCGGCCTGATACACCGGCCCCGCCGGAGCCAACGACGCCATCACCTCCTGCCGGCCACCGAAGGCCGCAGCCGGCATGCCGCCGCCCATGACCTTGCCGAAGGTGAACAGGTCGGCGGCCACGGGATCCAGGCCGTACCAACCACTGCGCGAGACGCGGAAACCGGTCAACACCTCATCGCTGATCAGCAATGCCCCATGCCCCGAGCAGATCCGGCGCAGGCCGGCGTTGAACCCTGGCACCGGTGGCACGACGCCCATGTTGGCCGGCGCGGCCTCGGTGATCACCGCTGCGATGTCGGGTCCCCGCGCAGCAAATACCGCTTCGAGTGCCGAAAGGTCGTTGTACGGAACCACGATCGTGTCCGCGGCCTGCGCCGACGTGACACCGGCGGAGTCCGGCAGTCCAAAGGTGGCAACTCCGGAGCCGGCTGAAGCGAGCAGGGCATCGACATGACCGTGGTAGCAGCCGGCGAACTTCACCACCAACGATCGCTTGGTGACCCCGCGAGCCAGCCGGATCGCGCTCATCGTGGCCTCGGTGCCGGAGTTGACCAGGCGCACCTGCTCGACGGGTTCGACCCGGGCGATGATCTCCTCGGCGAGCTCGACCTCGGCCTCGGTCGGGGCACCGTAGGACAGTCCACGAGCCGCGGCACGGCGAACTGCCTCGACGACCTCCGGGTGCGCGTGCCCCAGGATCATCGGACCCCAGGAGCAGACCAGGTCGACGTAGCTGCGGCCGTCCACGTCGGTGAGCCGGCAGCCCTTCGCGCTGGTTATGAAACGAGGTGATCCACCGACCGATCCGAATGCGCGCACCGGTGAGTTGACCCCGCCCGGAATGACCTGCTGGGCCCGGACGAAGGCAGCCTCCGAAGCGGGAGCGGCGGCGGGATAGGTCATGCCTTGAGTCTCGCAAGCAGGGCCCCGCTCAGAGCCGCAGGGTCGCGCGTCGGAACCAGCACCGACGCCCCGTCCGTACGGCGCAGCGGAAGGCCGGACCGACCCTTGGGGAGCGACCAGCCGCCGCCCAGAAGCTGGGCTCCGGTCTCGGCGCCACCGACCTCACCGCCGTCGACCATCGCCTTGAGGTGCTCGGAGTCGATGGAGCTCAGCGCCAACCGGTCCTGGCCCACGCGCAGATGATCGTCATCGATCTCCACCGACCAGACCCGACGGCCGGCCGACACATTCAGGGCGAAAACGCCGGCCACGACCGGGATCACCACCAGCCAAGCCAGTACATGATCCGGCCCGGGCAGCAACACGTCGAGCAGCACCGCGGCGAGAAGGAGCCCGAGCGTGATCCACAGTGGACGCCAGCTCGCCCCCGCTTCGCGGTAACTCATGGTGGCGTCACGCCAGCCGGCGGGCGAGTTCCGCGGCCCAGTAGGTGATCACGATGTCGGCCCCGGCTCGGCGGATCCCCGTCACGGTCTCCAGGATCGCCCGGTCCCGGTCAACCCAACCGCGCTCGGCAGCCGCCTCGATCATCGCGAACTCCCCGGAGACCTGATATCCGGCAACGGGTACATCCACCGCGGCCGACACCCTGGCCACGATGTCCAGGTACGGAAGTGCCGGTTTGACGATGATCGCGTCCGCGCCCTCCGCCAGGTCCTGCGCGACCTCACGAAGCGCTTCGTCGCTGTTGGCCGGATCCATCTGGTAGCCGGTCCGGTCGCCGAACTGTGGCGCGCCCTCGGCTGCCTCACGGAACGGCCCGTAGAAGGCCGAGGCGTACTTCGCGGCGTAGGCAAGCACCGTGATCTCCGGCCGGCCCGCAGCGTCCAGCGCACTGCGGATGGCGGCCACCTGGCCGTCCATCATTCCGCTCGGCGCGACCATGTGCGCTCCCGCTTCGGCCTGCGCAGCTGCGACCGCGGCGTACCGAAGTAGGGTCGCGTCGTTGTCCACGACGCCGCCGGAGCCCAACACGCCGCAGTGTCCGTGCTCGGTGTACTCGCACAGGCACAGATCGGCGATCAGCACCGTCGCATCACCGAGGTCGGAGCGCAGCGAGCGCAGCGCCACGTTGACGATGCCGTCGTCGGAGTCAGCTTGAGATCCGGCACCGTCCTTGACCGCCGGAATACCGAACAACAGCAGCCCGCCGACACCTGCCTCGACGGCCTCGGTCGCTGTCTTGCGCAGCGACTCGACCGTGTGCTGCCAGACGCCCGGCATGGAGCCGACCTGGGCCGACTCGGCCAGGTCCTCCTTGACGAACAGCGGCAGCACGAGATCCGAGGCGCAGACGCTGGTCTGAGCGACCAGCCGCCGCAGTGCTGCCGTGCTGCGCAGGCGTCGCCCCCGTACCACCGGAAAGCCCGTCATACCGCCACCTCGTTCCTCCGGCAGGACTTCACTGGGACGAGCGAGCGACCTTGGCATCTGCCTTGGCGGCCGAACGGTTTCGGGTCCGCGGAGCCGGGGCGGCGACATCGCTGACGGCAGGGTCGACGCCGCTCTGGCGCGCAGCCACCGCGTGATCGGCGAGCGCGTCGACCAGATGCAGCACCCCGGCGGTCTCCGGTTGCACATCGACCCGAAGGCCGAATTCGGTTGCTGTCGCCACCGTCTGCGGCCCGATGCAGGCGACGACCGTACGGCCGTTCGGCTTGCCCGCTATGCCCACCAGGTTTCGGACGGTCGACGACGAGGTGAAGCACACCGCGTCGAACCCGCCGCCCTTGATCGCCTCCCGGATGGCCGCGGGCGGTGGGGCCGCACGCACCGTTCGGTACGCGGTCACGTC
>JALZIX010000279.1 GCA_030860025.1 Actinomycetota bacterium | reverse complement strand
CCCATCACGACTATGTGCATGAGCGCCCCTGACAGAGCCGACGGCAGTGGTCCTGGATCACGGCGCGAACGTACACCGCAGCCGACGTAGGCTTCGCCGCCGTGAGCAAGTTACAGGTGGCTGTGCATCTCCCCAAGCGCCTCGTACTCGGCCAGCCCGTGCGCACCGACAAAGTCAGCCAGACGTTGTTGCCGAAACGACTGGCGCTACCGATCTTCGCCAGCGACCCGCTCTCGTCGGTGGCCTATGCGACCCAAGAGATCCTGATCGTGTTGACCCTCGCCGGGACCGCCATGCTGACCCTGACTCCCTGGTTGGCGCTTGGCGTGGTCGCCCTGCTAGTGACGGTGGTGGCCTCCTACCGCCAGGTTGTCCGCGCCTATCCGTCCGGTGGCGGGGACTACGAGGTGGCCACCAAGAATCACGGTCAGTTCGCCGGGCTGGTCGTGGCCAGTGCCCTCCTGACGGACTACACGCTCACGGTCGCTGTCTCGATCTCCGCTGGTGTCGACAACATCATCTCCGCCTTCACCGAACTCAACGAATACCGCGTCACGATGGCCGTGGGCCTGGTCGCCCTGTTGGCAGCGATGAATCTGCGCGGCATACGTGAATCCGGCCGGGCTTTCGCCGTACCGATGTACCTGTTCGTCCTAGGCATGTTGACGATGATCATCGTCGGCCTGAGTCGGACGTTGTTCGGCGATACTCCGGTCGCCGAAAGTGCGGCGTACCAGATCGAGCCGGACAGCGGCTACGTCGGCCTGAGCGGCATCGCCCTGCTCTTCTTCGCCCTACGCGCGTTCGCCTCCGGGTGTACCGCCCTGACCGGCGTGGAGTCGATCGCCAACGGCGTTCCAGCCTTCCGTGAGCCCAAAGGCCGCAACGCGGCGACGGTCCTGTTGATCATGGGCGGACTGGCGGCTTCCATGTTCGCCGGGCTCACCGCCCTGGCCTTGATCTCCGAGGTGAAATACACCCGTTTCACCTGCGATCTCATCGGTTTCGCCGGCAACTGTGAGACCGACGCGCAGCGGACCGTGATCTCCCAGGTGGCGGCCGCCGTGTTCGGCGGTGACACGTCCATCGGCTTCTTCTATCTGCAGGCGGCCACTGCGCTGATCCTCATCCTCGCGGCGAACACGGCCTTCAACGGGTTTCCGCTACTCGGCTCGGTTCTCGCCCGGGACAGCTTCCTGCCCAGACAGCTCTACACCCGCGGCGACAAACTGGTCTACAGCAACGGAATCCTGCTGCTCTCGACCTTCGCGGGGGTGCTGATCTGGAGCTTTGAGGCGTCGGTCACCAGCCTCATCCAGCTCTACATCATCGGCGTGTTCACCGCCTTCAGCATCGGCCAGTGGGGGATGGTCCGGCACTGGAACCGGCTGCTCAGGACCGAGACCGATTCCAAGGCCCGCGGGCGGATGCAACGCTCGCGGGCGATCAACACCCTCGGTGGGTCGTTGACCTCCATCGTGCTGTTGGTCGTCATAGTCACGAAGTTCACCCGCGGGGCCTACCTCGTTCTCATCGCCATGCCGATCCTCTTTCTGATCATGCGTGCCATCTCTCGCCACTACAGCCGGGTTTCGGAACAGCTGTCCCCGGACGAGGACGTGACCACCTTGCCCAGCCGCGTGAACGCGGTGGTCCTGGTCTCGAAGGTGCACAAACCGACGTTGCGGGCACTGAACTTCGCCAGGGCGACACGGCCGGATTCCCTCACCGCGCTGACGGTGAACGTTGATGACGCGGAAACCCGTGCGCTGCAAACGGAGTGGGATCGCCTGCAGATCCCGGTCTCGCTGACGGTCATTGAGTCGCCCTATCGTGAGATCACCCGGCCAGTACTCGACTACGTACGGCACATCCGCCGGGAGGGGCCACGTGATCTAGTCGTGGTGTTCATCCCCGAATACGTCGTCGGCCGCTGGTGGGAACAGTTGCTGCACAACCAGAGCGCGCTACGGCTCAAAGGCCGGCTGCTCTTCCAGCCCGGCGTGATGGTGACGAACGTGCCCTGGCAGCTGGAGTCGTCCGCACGGCTGAAGGAGGACGCCAACGCCCGGCCGGCGGTCGGCGATCTACGCCGCGGACGCCCGCGACCTTGACTAGTGCAGCAGGCGCCGCCACTGCTCGGCGGTGATCGAGTGGATTACTGCCCGGAAGCGCTCGCCGCCAACCTCGGCTTCATCTTCGAGTTCGGCCTCGTGATCGAAGACCATCCCGAGTCGGCGCATCA
>JALZIX010000238.1 GCA_030860025.1 Actinomycetota bacterium | reverse complement strand
TCGTTGTAGGAGGCGCGGACCGCGGTGGAGTAGAGGTAGCCGGTCCGGTGCCGCACGGCCATCCGCCAACTCATCGCAACACCAGCTCCCCGTGATGAGTCATCGCTGCGCTTCCTCCAGGCTCCAGCCGACCGAGGTCGACCCGGCGAAGAAGCGTCGGCTGACCGCGTCACTGACCTCCGACATCACGGTCTGTAGATCGTGCAGTCGCTTCGGTAGCTCCTCGAGGACCAACCCCACGGGCAGAAACTCGAGGTCGGTGCGGGTACGGCCGATGGCCCGGCGGGCATCGTTGCCTGCCCCCACCCGCCCGGCATCCGGGTCGAGGCGAGTCAGGGCTTGTTCACCGACGACCAACGCATGGAACACCGAGCGGGGGAACAGGCGGTCCAGCAGCAGGAACTCGAGCACAAGCTGCGGCTCGACCCCCCGCTGATAGGTACGCAGGTAGGCCTCGTGGGCCGAGCATGCGCGCAGCGTGGCGATCCACCCGTCCTCCGGCGACGGCGTGCTGACTGTCGCGGCCAGCAGCCGGGCGGTCATGTCGACCCGTTCCACGCTTCGCCCGAGCACCAGGAAGTCGTATCCGTGGTCACGACTCATCGTCGCGTCGGCATGCCCGGCGAGCATGGCCGCCCGATGACGCACATACGAGAAGAAGGGTGCCGGACCGAACGCGCGCGCCGCCTCGATCCGATTGGGCAGTTCATGATGGGTGGTGTTGAGGCACTCCCAGATGTCGGCCGAAAGCGACTCCCGGACACCGCGGGCGTTCTGCCGCGCGGCGAGCAGGGCACCGACGATGGAACTCGGGTTTCCGGCCGCGTAGCCGAGGACCTCCAGGGTCTCGCGGATGTCTTCTGGGGCGTCGGCCTCGACTCCCATCACGGCGGCCAGGACTCGACACGTCTCACCCTCGTCGGTTGCCGGGTCCTCCACCACCTGATGGAAGTGCACGTCGAGCAGTCGAGCGGTGTCCTCGGAACGTTCGACGTAACGGCCGACCCAGAACAACGCCTCGGCCACCCGGCTCAGCACGGGAGCTGCCCCTGCTGCTGTTGCTGCTGCGGTTGCTCCGAGCGCGGCCCGAGGTCGGGGGCACTGGCTCGCACAGCCTGCGCCGCAAGTGGTGCGAGAGCCTCGGCGGTCACCGATCTGGCCGCGCGAGAGGTCAGGACCCAGGTGTCCTTCGACCCGCCGCCTTGGCTTGAGTTGACGACCAGGCTGCCTTCGCGCAGGGCTACTCGGGTCAGGCCGCCAGGCAGAACCCGTACCTGATCGCCGTCGTTGATGGCGAACGGCCGGAGATCGACATGCCGCGCGGTAAGCCGGTCGCCGTCCAGCGACGGCGACGTCGACAGCATGATCACCTCCTGCGCGATCCAACCTCGCGGGTTGGCGATGACCTGCGCCCGGGTGGCTGCCAACTCCTCGTCGGTGGCCGCCGGACCGATCAACAGGCCGTACCCGCCGGACCCGTCGACCGGCTTGAACACGAGTTCCTCGAGCCGGCTCAAGCAGTCCTCCAGCACAGCCGGATCGCCCAGCCGATAGGTGGGCACATTGGGCAGCAGCGGTCTCTCACCGAGGTAGTACTCGATCAGCGCGGGCACGTAGGTATAGGTGAGCTTGTCGTCGGCCACCCCGTTGCCCACGGCGTTTGCCAGGGTTACGTTGCCCGCTCGAGCGGCGTTGAGGAGGCCCGGACAACCGACCATCGACTCCGAGCGGAAATGCACCGGATCGAGGTAGTCGTCATCGACCCGCCGATAGACCACATGAACGCGACTCTCGCCACTGGTGGTGCGCATGTAGAGGACGTTGTCGCGGCAGAAAAGATCCCGGCCCTCGACCAACTCGACCCCCATCTTGCGGGCGAGGAAGGCGTGCTCGAAATAGGCGGAGTTGTAGACGCCTGGGGTCAGGAGGACAACCGTCGGATCGTTGATGCCGGCTGGTGCGGCCGCACGTAGCGCCGAGAGCAGCAGCGCGACGTGGCCGGCGACCGGCTGCACGCGCTGCTCGAGGAACAGACCCGGAAATACCCGCGCCATCGTGCGGCGGTTCTCCACGACGTAGGAGATCCCGGACGGGACCCGCAGGTTGTCCTCGAGCACCCGAAGGACGCCCGAGCCGTCGCGGACGAGGTCGATGCCGGCGATGTGCACGCGGACGCCGTTGGCCGGCTCGAGCCCGACCGCCGCCCGGTGATAGCTCGTCGAGGTGGCGATCAGTGAGTGCGGCACGATGCCGTCGGCGAGCACGGTGCGCGGTCCGTAGATGTCGGCCAGGAATGCCTCCAGCGCGCGGACCCGCTGGATCACACCGGCCTCGATCAGGTTCCACTCCGCCGTGGGGATCAGCCGAGGGATCAGGTCGAGCGGGAAGATCCATTCCTTGCCGGCGTGCGAGAACGTGATCCCCTGGTCGCGCAGGCTTCGGTCGAGGACTGAAACCCGCTCTTCGAGGTCTGCACTCGAGAGCAACTGGAGCGCGTCATAGAGCGCTTTCGTGTGCGGATGCGGCGCGCCGTCACGGGCGAACATCTCGTCATAGGCAACGCTGTGGTAGCCGTCGAACAGGCTTCCCATGCAGCAAGTCATACCAAAGCGGTGTTACAGCGGTGGTTGTTACCGGCAGGAAACAACAGAAAGGCAGCATTCGCCCAATGGGCGCGGTACGGCAGGTGCGGGTCGGGTGCGAGTTCGTCTACGACTCCGCGGTCGAAACCCCGGCGGTGTTCCAGGTGCAGCCCTACGAAGGCGGGCCGGCGACCCTGATGCGGCACTCCTGGGAGACCGAACCGGAATTGACGCGGCACGCCTATACCGACATCTACGGCAACGGCTGCCAGCGACTGAATCTCCCGGCCGGCCGGTCGACGGTTCGCTACGACGCGCTCGTCGCGGTGCCGGACGCGACCGAAGAGATCGATCTCGACGCTCCGGAACTGCCCGTGAACGATCTGCCCGACGACGCCCTGCACTACACGCTGCCCAGCCGGTACGTACTGCCCGACGTCATCGGAGACGACGTCTGGGAGCGTTTCGGGTCGGTCAAGCCCGGATATCGCCGGGTCCAGGCGATCGTCGATCAGGTCAACGATCACCTGGAGTTCCGGCATGGCTCCAGCACGCCGCTGACGACTGCCGTGGATGTACACGAATCCGGCTTGGGAGTCTGCCGCGACTACGCCCATCTCGCGATCACGTACTGCCGGGCCCTGAACATCCCCGCCCGCTACGTCTTCGGCTATCTGCCGGACTTGGACGTCGAGCCGCTGGACGCGGAGATGGATTTCGCCGCCTGGATGGAGGTCTACCTCGGTGACCGGTGGTGGACCTTCGATCCGCGCAACAACCGGACGCGCAAGGGCCGAATCCTGATCGGGCGCGGGCGTGATGCGCTCGACGTGGCGATGGTCACGACCTACGGCGCGCCGGTGCTGACCGGAATGAAGGTCTGGTCCGACGAGGTGACAGGGGCAGGATGACCGCCCAGGCGCGCGCTCAACTCGACCGTCCTTTGCTGGATGCCCATGAGTTGGACCTCGACGCCGCCCGGCGCGTGACGTACGTGCTGCGCCAGCGCTTGCGCTACGACTACGACGGACCGGCCTATGACCTGGCCCATCAGCTCATCGTCGTGCCCCGAGCACGGCACGGGAGCCTACGTCGGCGTCTGCACCGGGTCGAGGTGTCGATACCTGACGCGCGACTGGTCGTCGGGCGGGACGCATACGGCAATGTGGTGATCAACGTGGTGATCAACGTGGTCGCGGCCTCTGTGGAGTTCTCCGTCGAGGCAGTCGTGGAGCGTGCTGGGCCGCCTCTTGATGCCACGCTTCCGCTGTCGGCGTTGCGCGATCCACGGCAACTGCGTCCCACCCGGCTGACCACCGCCGACGAGGCGATCCGGGATATGGCAGCCGACGTCCGCGCGGCATCGGCTGACCACCTCGAGTTTGCCGACCGCGTCTGCCATGTTGTCCGGTCCGCGATTGTCTACGAGTTTGGAGTCACGTCCACGGCCACGACGGCAGCCGAGGCACTGGCAGGGGGCCGCGGTGTATGCCAGGACCACGCGCATCTGGCCTTGGCGATGTGCCGGGCTGCCGAGGTTCCCGCGCGATACGTGTCCGGTCATCTCGTCGGCGACAGGGGAACGCATGCCTGGATCGAGGTACTCGTGGCATCCGGCGGGCAGGCTCGGGCAGTCGCCTTCGATCCCTGCAATGGCGTTCGCGCCGGGTCGCGGCACTTTCCGGTCGCCACCGGCCGGGATTACGCGGACGTGGCGCCCACCTCAGGCTCCTACTCCGGCCAGTCCCGCGGTCAGCTCACCGCCGAGAAGCAGTTGGGCGTGACCGTCGCCGCCTGAGCTCAGACGCGCTCTACCTCAGGCTCGTTCTGGTCGGCCTGGCCCCGCGCGGCGTACGGAACTCCCACCGGCCCGCTGGGCGCCCGGCCCAGTCTGGCGAACCGCGGCAGGGTGGCCGTCCAGGCGACGCAGAAGAGCAGATAGCGGCTGGCCAAATAGATGAAGAGCAGGATGCCGACAACGCTTCCGAACACCCCGGCCGAGACGCTGTTCGAGACCACTGACAGGTAGAACCCACCGATCAGCTTGAGGATCTCGAAACCGACCGCAGCCAGGATCGCTCCCGGGAGCACCGAGCGGTACGTGATGTCGTGACCCGAGAGACTGCCGAAGAGCCAGCAGAACACCAGCGTGCTGCCCGCGATGGCCAGCGCGATGGACACCGCCCCGGTGAGCAGCGAACTGCCTGGAAAGTCGGAAAGACCAAGGAGGTCGAGGAGAAACGACGTGGCGGTCGTGCCGGCCGCAGTCACGGCGACGGACAGCAGGAGTCCGCCACCCAGCCCGAGAAGGGCGACCAGATCCCGGCCGTAGTCCTTGAGGAAGCCGGCCGACTCCGGAGTGCCGTCCCACAGAGTCCCGATGGATAGGCGGAGCTTGTCGATCCAGCTCAAGCCCGCATAGAGCAG
>JALZIX010000234.1 GCA_030860025.1 Actinomycetota bacterium | reverse complement strand
TCTCAGAAACGTATATTGGGTGTGATACACCCACTGTGGGTGTACGTTGGACGTATGAGCAAGGTGATCCAGGTCCGCAACGTTCCCGACGACATCCACGCCACCCTGCGGGTACGAGCGGCGGCTGCCGGAAAATCGCTGTCCGAATATATTTTGACCGAATTGGTCGAGGTGGCCAGCCGCTCGACGAACGCCGAGATCCTCATGCGTGCAGCCCTTCGCCCCGGCGGAGCCAGTCGGGAGGAGATCGTCGCGGCGGTCCGCTCGGGTCGCGACGAGCGGTGATCGTGATCGATGCCTCGGCCCTCGTCGACGTGTTGGCCGGTGATCGACCCTCCACTGGGCTGCTCCAGCGAGTTTCCCGCGAACCCTGGCATGCCCCGCATTTCATCGATCTGGAGCTCCTCAACAGCTTGCGTCGGCTGGTCCTCAGAAACCAGATCACCGTCGAGTTGGCTGCCTCGGTACAGTCCGATTTCTCGCTCATCACGATCAGCCGCTATGCACATCTCGGCTTCCGGGAGCGGATCTGGGAACTGCGGGACTCGATGACTGCATACGACGCGGCCTACATCGCCTTGGCCGAAGCCCTCGACGCACCACTGGTCACCACCGATACTCGGCTGGGCCGAGCATCCGGGCGCCGTTGTGTGGTCGAAGTCTTCGAGTAACAACCTCACTCCCTGTCCCCGCCCGTCACCCGTTCCACCAGCCGGCAGAACGTCGCCACCTCGCGGATCAGGTCATCGGCCTCCCGGGCGGTGACTGAACCGACGATCCCGGCCTCAGCAGCTGCCCGTTTGCCGGCCCCGGCGGCGAAGAATCCAGCCCACTCCCCCAGCTCCGGGGCCAACTCGATCAGCAGATCCCAGGCACTTCGCAACCCCCGGCGGCGTGGCCGCAACCCGGACTCACTCCGCTGGGCGAGCACCGCTGCAGCAGCCCGCAGTGCAGCGAGATGCGCTCGGGCATAACGAGGTTCGGGTTCGGGTTCGGTAGCCGCCTCGACCAGTTCGGTCCGCGCCTGAGCCAGGAGCGAGGCCGCCGAGCCGCGAGCCGCCGACCTGGGTTGGGCTCGGGAATCAGTCATGGACACGAGCCATCACCCACCGGTTGGCCGCTTCGTCCCAGCACAGGTCATAGACCCCACCGGGGCCCCCACTTGGACCACGACCGGGTCGTGTCTCCACCCGCCACCAGTGCTGTTGCACGATCCTCTCGCCGCCACGGAACCTGAGCCACCAGGGTCCTGATTCCACCCAGTGATCAAGGACGAAGGCGACCTCGTACTGACGTCCACGCCAAGAGAAACTCCGCGGCGCCGCACTCGAATATGTCCGAGTGTCGGCCTCCACGTCGATCGGTTCGCCCCGACCCCCCTCCGGCAGACGGCTCACTATTGCCCCGCCTCGCGAGCCGCTCGCTCCGCTCGAGTCCTCCGCCTCGGGCGCTGCGCGCACCCGACGGTCCGCTCCGTCATTCCGCCTCGTGCGCTGCGCGCACCGGCCGGTCCGCTCCTCCCTCGCTGGCGCTCGGTCGATGCTCCCGTCCTCTCGGCGATCCTCGCTGGCGCTCGGTCGATGCTCCCGTCGTCTCGGCGATGCTCGTTCCTCGCTGCGATGCTCACTCGCTCTCGGCTCATGGCACCGACCTCCTGCAAACTCATCGTCAACCACTGGCCGGAGCCGACACGGGTCGAGGGCATCGGCTCCGGCACAGTGGCTCGGCACCCAGTCCGGTACCTCGGTCATTCGAACATCTGTTCGAATGACTGCCATCAGTGAACAACCTCGGCGGCGCGGAGTCAACCCCGCAACTCCTGCACCGGCCGATCAGTAGGCTCGCCGGCGTGATCATGCATCTGGTGACTTTCACCTGGCGGCCCGGCGTGACCAACGACGACGTGGTCGCGGTCATCGAGGCGCTGACGTCACTGCCCGAGCAGATCCCCGAACTGCTGTCCTACAACTTCGGCCCGGATCTCGGTCTGCGCGAGGGCAACGCCGACTTCGCGGTGGCCGCCGTAGTCGAGAGCCCGGAGACGCTCCCTGCCTACCTGGACCATCCCGAACACCTGCGGATCATCAAAGAATTCATCGCCCCGCTGATCGCCATCCGGCAGGCGGTCCAGATCGAGCTACCGATCAACGCCACGCTCTAGCGGCGGCTCAGGCCCGCTGTGGACCCAGACCCGCGGCTGCCAGGTACGCGATGAAAGCGCTGGGGTTGCGGCTTTGACCCAGCACTTCGCCGGGACCGGTGAACTCGAACACCAGACCCTCCCCGCTCTTGAGGGCGGTCATGGTCGACCCAAGCCGGCGGGTGGTCACTCCGATCCCGTCGCTATAGGCGACGAGGTGCCCGCTGTCCAGGACGAACCGCTCACCGGGACCGAGCCGATGGACGTCGAGCGCACCGAAACAGGCGACCAACAGCTGCCCCTGACCGGTAGCGCGCATCAGGAAGCCGCCCTCGCCGCCGACCAGATTGCCGAAACCGCCCCACTTCGTGTCGGTCGTCACGCTCCACTCATTGGCCAACCAGCTGCCTTTTGACAGGTTCCAGGCCCGCTCGGGCGAAGCCGGCAACGCCACAATGTCACCGGGCAGGGTCGGCGCCACGTCGACCCATCCGCCATACTGCCCAGCCGTGTAGGTCGTGACGAACAGAGACTCCCCACCCAGCGCGCCGCGGGCCAATGACTTCATCAACCCGCCTTGCATCTGCGCCTGCACGTTCATATCCGGTGACATCGCGGCCATCGCGCCGGCCTCTGCTTGCAGTGGTTCTCCCGGTGCGAGCGAGATCCTTGCCACCGCGAAGCTGGGGTTGTGTCTGACATCCACCTGCATTGGGCGCTGCCTTTCTGAGGAATGGGTTCGGCGACGAATAAGACGAATATGAGGTCGGGATACTGGCCCGGTGAATTCTAAGGTCGAGGCGGTGACCCGCCGATTGCGCGCAGCGGGCGTCGGCGGCGAGGTTCGGGTCTTGCCGGAAATGGCGCACACTGCAGCGCTGGCCGCCGATCAGCTCGGTATCGAGGTGGGAGCGATCGCGAACAGCCTGATCTTCGACGCCGACGGCGAGCCACTCCTGGTCATGACGAGCGGGCGACATCGGGTCAACACCGCCAAGGTCGCGACCTTGCTGGGCGTCACCGCCGTTCGGCGCGCGGATGCTGAGTTCGTCCGTACGCACACCGGCCAGCCGATCGGCGGAGTCGCACCGGTAGGCCATCCGGAGTCGATCGGAACCCTGGTCGACATCGAGCTTGCCCGGTACGACGAGGTCTGGGCCGCGGCCGGTCATCCTTCGACGGTGTTCCCCACGACCTACGCCGAACTGCTCCGGATCACCTCGGGGACGGCGGCCGAGGTCGGCGACTGAGCTGTCGAGGTGCTCCGCGAGCGACTCGCGGTGGCTAGGCTCGTTCCGTGACATCTCACGCTGCTGCGTCATTGCAGCCCTTGCGGTGACGCAACTGCAGCACGGGCGCATCGCCCGGATCGACGCCGACTGGATGCGAGATCACCTGCGCGAAGCCCTCGAGATCTATGGCGAGGCGATGCGCTATCCGCCGTCGGTCGTGGAAGGGCGGTACGGGCACGCCGCCGCGCACACGACCCGGATGGGATTCGAGGCGGTCGGGGCCTTCGATCCCAACGGGGTACTGACCGGCTTCGGGTACGGCTACACCAGTCGCTCGGGACAGTGGTGGCACGACCAGGTCACCGATGCCCTTGGTCGGGCGCGGTCACGCCAATGGCTACGGGACTCCTTCGAACTGTGTGAGTTCCACGTACGCCCCCAACATCAGGGGGCGGGGATCGGAAGGAACCTGCTGCGGACGCTGCTGGCCGATATCCCCCATCGTCGGGTAGTCCTGTCCACCCCGGACGGCGACACCCGCGCGTTTCGGCTCTACCGCTCCGAAGGCTTCGTCGACCTCCTGCGCGAGCACTACTTCCCCGGGGACGCACGGCCATTCGCCATCCTGGGCTTGGCCCGCACCCGGTGAGTTCTCCTCGCGGCGCCCGCGTGCGGTTCGAGCCGGGCGGGCAGCCCCACATCTACTCAATCCTCACCTCGATCGTCGTTCCCCGCCCGATCGCATGGGTCTCGAGCCGCTCGGCCGACGGAGTCGACAACCTGGCGCCGCATTCCTTCTACACCGTCGCCTGCGTGACTCCGCCGATCGTCCAGTTCACGTCTGTCGGGCGAAAGGACTCGCTTCGCAACATCGAGGAGACAACGGAGTTCGTGGTCAATCTGGCACCCGAGCCGCTGTTCGAGAAGATCAATGCCACGGCCACCGACTTCCCGATCGGCCTGAGCGAGTTCGACGAGGTCGGCATCGCGCTGGAGCGGGCCGAGACGGTAGCCCCGTACCGGGTGGCCGACTCCCCCGCGGCCATCGAATGTCAACTGCACAGCACGCTGTGCATGGGTGACTCCACCGTCGTCTTCGGCCGGGTCAAACTGGTCGTGGTGAGTGAGTCCGCGTTGCGCGATGGCCGCCCGGCGATCGACCTGCTGGCACCGCTGTCCCGGCTGGGCGGACTCGAGTGGGCGACCACCGGGGAGGTCCGAGCGCTGCGCCGCGTCCCATATGCGGAATGGTCAGCGGACGGGTGAGCTCTCGCGCAGGTTGGCCCAGATCTCGCGGGTCGCGGTCGACCGGTTCAACGTGATGAAGTGGATGCCCGGCGCCCCCTCGTCGAGCAACCGCTGACACAGCAGGCTGGCTTGGGCGATCCCCTGTGCTCGCACCGCATCCTTGTCCTCGGCGATCCCGTCGAAGGTGGCCGCCAGCGCCGGTGGGAAGGGCGCACCGGACAACTTGGGGGCCAGGTCGATGGTGTTCATCGACGTGACCGGCATGATCCCGGGGATGATCGGGACGTCGCAGCCAAGGGCCGCCACTCGATCGCGCAACCGCAGGTAATCCTCGGCGTCGAAGAACATCTGGGTGACCGCGAAGTCTGCCCCGGCCTGCACCTTCTGGACGAAGTACCGGGCGTCGCTCTCGATGTCAGGCGACCTGGGGTGCTTGTAGGGGAACGCTGCGACGCCCACGCAGAATTCGCCTGAGCGGCGGACCAGGGTGACCAAGTCGCCGGCGTACTCGATGCCCTCCGGATGCTTGATCCACTCAGCGGTGGGATCCCCCGGCGGATCGCCTCTGATCGCCAGGATATTGCGCACGCCAACCGCGGCGAACCGGCCGATGATGTGACGCAGTTCGGCGACGCTGTGATTGACCGCGGTGAGATGCGCCATCGGGAGCATCGTGGTCTGCGTGGCGATCCGCTCGGTCACCCGAACCGTTCCCTCCCGAGTGCTGCCGCCCGCGCCGTATGTCACCGACACGAACGACGGGCGTAACCGCTCCAGGTCGCGCAGCGTGCGCCACAGGACAGCCTCGGCTGCCTCATCTTTGGGTGGGAAAAACTCGAAGGAGAAGGTGGGGACGCCGGCAGCCAACTGATCGCGCACCGTGCCGGACATGGGCAAAGAATAGGGTGTCGCGGCCTAAGGCCGCGGGATCCAGGGTCCGGTGGCCGATACTGCCTAGTCGTGACCCCTTCTCCAGCCTCGAGCCCGTTCCCGGCCGACCTGCTGGATCGCCACACCCTTCGCGAGCGGGTAGAGATCGAGTTGGCTGCCTTCCTCGACCGGAAGTTGGCCGACCTCGCCGACATCGATCCTGATCTCACGAGCGTCGGTGACGCGATCTGCGACCTCGTCCTGCAAGGCGGAAAGCGGTTGCGGCCGGCGTTCACCTACTGGGGCTGGCGTGGGGCGCTGGAAACGATCTCCTACGACCCGGACCCGGCCACCTCGCTGGACGACGAGGCGATCGTACGAGCGGCTGCCTCACTGGAGCTGGTGCAGGCTGGGGCGCTCATCCACGACGACGTGATGGACCGAGCGAGCACCCGCCGTGGCCAACCGGCGGTGCATGTGCGTTTTGCAGAACTGCATGCCGAACGGGGCTGGGCAGGCCTGGCAACTGGATTCGGCCAGGGCGCCGCGATCATCGCCGGGGACATCGCGCTCACCTGGGCACAGGAGATGATCCGTACCGCCGGACTCGACGTCGATGCGCTGACCAGGGTGGCGCCGGCCTACGACGCCATGCGGATCGAGGTGATGGCCGGTCAGTACCTCGATCTGCGCGGTCAGGTCGATGCCCGCCGACCCGACGAAGAGGCACTGGCAGCGGCTTGGCGTACGGCGCGTTACAAAGCCGCCTCCTACACCGTCCAGCGTCCGCTGCACATCGGCGCCCTCGTCACCGGACCGCATTCCCCCGACGGGCCGCTGCTGACCGCATACACCGAATACGGGTTTGCCCTGGGTGAGGCGTTCCAGCTGCGCGATGACGTCCTAGGCGTGTTCGGCGATCCCGCACAGACCGGCAAACCAGCGGGCGACGATCTGCGCGAGGGCAAGCAGACGCTGTTGGTGATTGTGGCCAGAAGGCGGGCCAGTCCGAACGCCCGTGCCCTGTTCGAGCGGATGATCGGTCGCGCCGACCTGTCCGGAACCGATGTCGATCAGCTGCGAATGGTCATCGAAGGATCCGGCGCGCTCGCTGAAGTCGAGGTTCTCATCGCCCAGCGGGTGGCGGCAGCGTTGACCGCCCTGGAGTTGGGGCCGGTCGGCGGTGAACCGCGTGCGGTTCTGGAACAGTTGGCCACGACGCTGACGGCTCGCGACCGTTAGGTGGCGCACTTGACTCGACTCGCCCGCGGCTTGCTGCTTGCCGCAGGCGTGACCGACGTGGTTCTGGCGGTCGGCTACGCCTTCCAGCTGCGTTGGGCGCTGGACACCTGGCTGTGGGAGGACAGCCGACTCACTACCTCTTCCTGGCCTCGATGCTGGCGGCGGTCGGCGTCGCGGTGATCTGGATCGCCCTATCCGAGGAAGCGGGATCCATACCGGCGGGCGCGATCAACATCATGGTCACGATGACTGGAGTCGGCGCATACCTAGCTTTAGCTCCGCCTGAGGTGAGCCTGCATGGGAGTCAGTACTACGTCGTCGGCTGCGGCTTGCTGGTTGCGCTCAATGCAGTCCTCCTGGTTCTCACCTGGCGGGCGACCCCGCGCGATCCGCGGCCACTGCCGGTGCTCGTACGCGCGTCTTTCCTGGTGTTCTCCCTCATCCTGGCTGCGGTCGGGTTGGCGCTGATCTTCGGCGTGCAGGATGTGATGCCGTGGCCGCTGCTGCCGCAGACGTCGGTGGTGATCGGCTGGATCTTCCTCGGCGACGCCTTCTATTTCCTCTACGCCGTGCTCCGCCCGCAATGGGGGCGCGCCAAGGCGCAGCTGTGGAGTTTTCTCGCCTACGACGTCGTCCTCATCGGGCCGCTGGTAGAGCACTACATCGACGGAGTCGCCGAGGAGCTGAGGACGAATGTCGTTGTGTACCTGGCAGTCCTCGTCTACAGCGCGATCTTGGCCATGTACTACCTCGTCTTCCGGCGAGAGCCCGCGGGTGATCGTTAGAAGGCCATGGCCTGCGCACGTCGATTCACCTCGTGGTGGCGCTTCTCGTGCAGGGCGTCGATCGGCTTGCCCGGCAACGTTTCGTCCTCGGTGAACAGCCAGGTAACCGCCTCGGAGTCGCTGTAGCCGCCGTCCCGAAGGACGGTCAGGACACCGGCCAAGTGCGTGAGAATGCCCTCGTCGTCGAAGAAGTCGGCCGGTACGTGCGGCTTTCCGTCCTTGTCCACGGTGGCCAGCGCCCGGTCCCTGATCAGCTGGCGGACGCGGTTGACCCGGATCCCGAGCCGCTGGGCGACCTCGGGCAACGTCAGCAAATCCATAGGCTGCAGCCTATGGCTGACTCAGAACCAGGTTCCGCCGGACTACTTGGCCAGGATCTCGAGGCGCGTGCCCGGGACTTACTGCCACCTGCGGTCTATGACTACTGCGCAGGTGGATCGGAGACCGAGACGACTTTGCGCGAAGCCCCGTTGGCCTGGCACGGCTGGCGGCTGCGACCACGCATGCTGACCGGGGTCATCGCGCCGGAGTTGGCGACCTCGCTGTTGGGTTGCCCGGTCGCAGCGCCGATTGGCGTCCCGCCATGGGCCTTGCAACGCATGGCTCACCGCGACGGCGAGCTGGCCACTGCGGCTGCCTGTGCTCGAACCGGGACGCTGATGACTGTCTCCACGACTGCAACAGCGCCCCTGGACGAAGTGGCCGCGGTCGCACCGGAGTCGCCCAAGTGGTTCCAGCTCTACCAGGTGCACAGCCCGGCCTACACCGACGATCTCGTCCGGCGCGCGGCTGAGGCCGGTTATCGCGCGCTGGTTCTGACTGTGGATCTGCCGATCCTGGGTCGGCGGCTGCGGGACCTCGGGCATGATTTCCAATTGCCGGCGGGTCTGGTGATGGCCAACCACCCGGGCCTGGCAGATGTCGAGGCCGATGCGGAGATGCCGGCCACTGCTGCGCGGAGTGGGGGGTCGGCTCGGCGGCTGGCCCAGGCACTGGACTCGGCCGATCAGACCCCGCCATGGACGTATGCCGACGTCGAGCATTTCGTCGGGCTCACCGATCTCCCGGTGATCGTGAAGGGCGTGCTGCGGGGCGACGACGCCATGCGCTGTCTCGACGCGGGAGCTGCCGCAGTCTGGGTGTCGACCCATGGCGGGCGACAAGTGGACCGGGCGGTGTCAAGTGCGGTAGCCCTGTCCGACGTGGTCTCCGCGGTGGGCGAGCGCGCCGAGGTCTACGTCGACGGCGGCATTCGCTCCGGCACCGACGCCCTGGTCGCCCTGGCCCTGGGTGCCCGCGGGGTCTTCTGCGGCCGGCCGATCATCTGGGGTCTGGCCACCGGAGGTGCCAACGGCGTCGCATCGGTTCTGTTCCAATTGCGCGCTGAATTGACGCACACCATGACCCTGTGTGGGGTCGGTTCCGTCGAACGAGTACCCCGGGATCTGCTGACCGCTTGATGGAGAGTCGCGCGGAGGGCAGGCTTGCGTCGGCAGTAAACTGGGCGGTCGTGGAGACTGCCCTGATGGACCCGGTGGTCGGCCTGGTGCTCGAGAACCGTTATCGGGTCGAGCGCCGACTGGCCCGGGGCGGGATGTCCACTGTCTATGAAGGCACAGATCTCCGCCTGGACCGCCCGGTCGCGGTCAAAGTGATGGCCGAGGCGCTGGCCAGCGATCCCGCCTTTCTCGCCAGTTTCAACCGTGAGGCCCGCTCCGCGGCCCGGCTTTCCCACCTCAATGTCGTATCGGTCAGCGACCAGGGTCAGGACGGCGGCGTGGTCTTCCTGGTCATGGAACTCGTGCGCGGCCAGACCCTGCGCGAGGTCATCCACGAAAACGGGCGGCTGAGCCCCGAGCAAGCCTTCGCGGTGCTGGCACCCACCCTGGCCGGGCTGTCCGCGGCGCACCGGACCGGACTCATCCACCGTGACGTGAAGCCTGAGAACATCCTGCTCTCCAGCGACGGCGTCGTGAAGGTCGCCGACTTCGGGCTGGCGAAGGCTGTCGCCGAGACGGGGACGACGTCGGTCACCAGCGGCGTGCTCCTCGGCACTGTCGCCTACCTCGCGCCCGAACAGATCGAGCGCGGCAGCGCCGATGCCCGCAGTGATGTCTACGCCGCCGGCATCGTGCTCTACGAAATGCTCACGGGTCGACCTCCCTACTCCGGTGACACCGCCCTGTCGGTTGCCTATCAACACGTCAACAGCGACGTTCCGCTGCCCTCGGCCACCGTGCCGTCGCTCGCTATGGAGATCGACGAGTTGGTGTCTTCGGCGACCCGCCGGGACCCGGCTGCGCGGCCGTTGGATGCTGGGGCGTTCCTGGCAGCTCTCTTTGACGTGAGCACCGACCTGGACATGGCCGGGGTCACCGTGCCCGTTCGCTACGACCAGACGGCGTTGGCGACCGGACAACAACCCGGCGACCGACCTGGGGCGACGACTCCGCGCCGGTCGCACCCCTCCCACCGAACCTCGGTCCTAGGCACCGAGGTCGATGGCTTCCCGGCACCGAAGGACGTCCTGGCCGGATTGCGTGCGCGGGGCGATACGGATGTGGACGATGACGACGAGCCACAAGTTGGCTCGAGGCGTCACCGACGGCGTCGCGTGAGAACCGGGCGACTGGTCCTGGCCATGGTCCTCGTCCTGGCAGTTATCGCTGGCGGCATCGGCTGGTGGTTCGGCTCAGGGCGATTCACGACTGCGCCAAGCGTGGTGGGCATGGCTCAGGCGGCCGCGGTCGAGGAGATCCAGGACGCCGGGCTGGACCCGGTAGTTCAAGAGGTCTTCAGCGAGACTGTCGGCGAAGATCAAGTGATCTCGACCGATCCCGAGGGCGGAACCGAGATCGAACGCGGCGGAACCGTCAATGTCGAGGTGTCCAAGGGACCGGAACGGTTCATCGTGGACGAGGCCCTGGTCGGTCTGCCCGAGGCAGACGTACTGGCCGCATTGGCCGAGCTCCCCATTGGTGTCGCACGTGCCGAGGACTACCACGACACAGTGCCGGTCGGATCCGTTTACGGCTTCGATCCTGCACCAGGTGCGGAGCTTCGCCGCAACGACCAGATCACCATGTACGTCAGCCTCGGCCCCGGTCCGCGGGCAATCCCGGAGCTGGCCGGGGCGGCCCGAAGCGACGCCGAGATGGCGCTGACCAACCTCGGCTTTCTCTTCGAGATACGCGAGGACTTCAGCCATGACATTGCAGCCGGAATCGTCATAGGTACCGAGCCTGCCCCGGACGCCGGACCTCAACCATTCGGCGCGACCATCACTCTGGTCGTCTCGAAGGGACAGGACTTGATACCTGTCCCCAACGTGATCGGGATGGACCGCGAGACCGCCATCGCGACCTTGCAGGCCGCTGGATTCGTCGCCGAACCAACGTCCTTTCTCGGGAGCCGAGTGAGTCAGCAGAGCCCCGGCCCGGACGAGTTGGCCGAACGCGGCTCTACCGTGAGCATCCTGCTCAGCTACTTCTGACCGCTTGTTCTCTCCGGCAGATCACCGGTTGAGCAGACCCGCGAGCACCTCTCCTGCGCGTTCGGCGGCGGCCTCATCAATATCGAGGTGGGTGAGCAGGCGGACCCGATCTGGGGCCACCTGAGAGATCAGCACACCCTGCTCGGCAGCGCCCTTGGCCAGTCCGGCGGCATCGACTCCGTCCAGCCGCACGATGTTGGTCTGGATCTCGGCGGCCGCAACTCCCAGCCGCCGCCCCACCATCGCCGCCCGTCGGTGGTCGTCAGCGAGCCGGTCGATGTGGTGGGCCAGCGCGTATCGCCCGGCCGCTGCAAGAATTCCAACCTGTCGCATACCTCCGCCCAGACGCTTGCGCAGTATCCGTGCCGCCGCGATCCGCTCTGCAGAAGAGATGACCACCGACCCGACCGGTGCCCCAAGGCCCTTGGACAGGCACACCGACAGGGTGTCTGCCAAAGCTCCGTAGTCGGAAAGCAATGTGCCCGACGCGACGGATGCATTCCAAATGCGCGCACCGTCGATGTGCAGCGCCACCCGACGGTCCCGCAATTCCGAGGACAGCCGAGCCAGTTCGGTGAACGGCTGGATGCTGCCGCCACCACGGTTGTGGGTGTTCTCCACGGCGACGGCTCTCGTGCCCATGGTATGCCAGTCGCCTTCACGTACCTGGGCAAGCAATTCGTCGGTGTCGAACAAGCCGCGTTTGCTCACTACGGTCCGCGTTTGGATGCCGAATAGCGCTGCAGCAGCGCCGTGTTCGTAGGTGACGATATGGGCGTCTGCGTCACAGAGCACCTCCTCGCCGGGTCCGGCCAGCACACGGAGGCACACCTGGTTGCCCATCGTTCCGGTAGGCACGAACAACGCCGCCTCGTGCCCGAACAGGGCCGCAACCTCGGCTTCGAGTGCGTTGACGGTCGGATCCTCGACGTACACGTCGTCCCCGACCTCGGCGCAAGCCATCGCCTCGCGCATCTCCGCGGTGGGACGGGTGACAGTGTCCGAGCGAAGGTCGACGACGCCGTCTGCGGCACCTTTTACGTGAAATGTGCCCTCAGCTGGTCGGCTGATAGGACTTTTCACGTAAAAAGTGCCTTGCGCATCAACCACGCAGCATCTCCGCTACCAGGAATGCCAGTTCGAGGGACTGACCGGTGTTGAGCCTCGGGTCGCATGCGGTCTCATAGCGGCCGGCAAGGTCGGCGTCGCTGATGTCCTGCGCTCCCCCCAGGCATTCGGTGACCGCTTCACCGGTGAGTTCGACGTGGATGCCGCCGGGGTAGGTGCCCAGTTCGCTGTGCACCTCGAAGAAGCCCATGACCTCGTCGACGATTCGGTCGAAATGCCTTGTCTTGTAGCCGGAGGCGGTCTCGTGGGTGTTGCCATGCATGGGATCGCACTGCCAGACGACCTGATGTCCGGTGGCCTGCACTTTCTCGATGATCGGGGGCAGTGCGTCACGTACCAGGCCGTTACCCATCCTGCTGATCATCGTCAGCCGACCCGGCGAGTTGTCCGGGTCAAGTCGCTCTACCAGTTCGACGGCCTCGTCAGGCGTGAGGGTCGGCCCGAGCTTGACCCCGATCGGGTTGGCGATTTGCGAGACGAATTCCAGATGCGCCCCGCCGCGCTGACGGGTCCGTTCACCGACCCAGACGAAGTGGGCGGACAGGTCGTAGGCCCGGCTCTCCTCCATCCGGCACAGCGCGCGGTCGTACTCGAGGATCAACGCCTCGTGGCTGTTGTAGATGTCGACGCTGCGCAGGGCATCGTCGTTGACACCGCAGGCCGCCATGAACGCGAGCGCTCGGTCGATCTCCTGGGCGATCGTCTCGTAGCGCACCCCGGCCCTGGACTGGGCCACGAATTCTCGGTTCCAGTCGTGAACCGCGTGCAGGTCGGCCAGCCCGCCTCGGGCGTAAGCCCGGATCATGTTCATCGCCGCGGCGGAGTTCGCGTACGCGCGCACCATCCGTTGCGGATCGGCGACCCGGGCAGGCGGTGTCGGCTCGATGGAGTTGACCATGTCCCCGCGGTAGGAGGGCAGGCCCAGCGCATCCAACTCCGCAGAGCGCGGCTTGGCGTATTGCCCGGCGATCCGGCCCACCTTCACCACCGGAACGCTGGCTCCGTAGGTGAGCACGACGGCCATCTGTAACAGCGTCCGGGTCGTACCGCGAAGTCGCGGTTCGGTGTTGTCGTCGAAGGTCTCGGCGCAGTCACCACCTTGGAGCAGGAACGCTTTGCCGGCTGCGACCTCGGCCAAGCGTGCCCGCAGCACGTCGACCTCACTGGGGGCGACGATCGGGGGCACGGTGCGGAGCGTGGTCAGGACCGTGTCCAACGCTGCCTGATCGGGCCAGCAGGGCTGTTGCGCAACCGGCAGGGATCGCCAGCTGTCGAGATCCGGGGCCTTGATCACCGGTTCAGCGTACGGCGAAGTGCGGCGTGGCCGTCGGCGAGGTCAGGCGCCTGGCGGGCGGTAGGTCAGAGTCTGCGGGAAGGCGCCGCCGGAGAGGAGTTGCGCGGCTCCGTCTCGCAGAGCGGCGGCAGCCATGCCCAGGGACCCAGGGCCGACGGAGACGCGGGCCACCCCCAGGCTCGCGAGCTCGGTCAGCGGAAGGCCCCTCGGAGTGCCGATCAATGACAGGCGCCCGTCGAAGGCCGCCACCAGGGCAGCGACGTCGGAGGGCGTGCCGGCTCCGGGTACGAAAATGCAATCCGCACCTGCTTCGAGGTAGGTGCGCCCAGCCGAGATGGCCCGATTGAGGTCGCGCTCGCCACGCAGGTATTCGTCGGTCCGCGCATTGATCACAAAGTGAATGCCGGCAGCAGTGCCTGCCTCCCTGGCCGCCGCCACCGCTGCGGCGTGCTCGTCGGCCGGCCTTTGCTGGTCCTCCAGGTTGCCGCCGACCGCGCCCGCCCCGATCGCGGCAGCCACCGTCGCGCCGGCATCGCCGTAGCCGGCCTCCAGGTCAGCGGTCACCGGGAGGTCCACCACCGAAGCGATCAGCCTGATTGCCTCGATCATCTCGCTGACCGGAATCTGCTCCCCGTCCGGGTAGCCATGTGCGGCCGCGATCGAGTGCGAGGCGGTGGCGACGGCGCGGCAGCCCGCCGTCTCGGCCACGACTCGGGCACTCCAGGCGTCCCAGACATTGACGAGGATCAGCGGGTCACCGGAGCGATGTGCGCTCAGGAGGGCTTCGGCCTTGGCTGCAAGATCGGTCACTCCGCCAACCTTATTTCCCCATCGCCATTTCCCCATCGCCGTGGGTCTTGCACATCCCCAAGCACGGTGATCTTGTCGTCAGCCGAAAAACACCTCTGCCTCGGCGTAACGCTCCGGCGGCACCGTCTTGAGTTCAGCGGTCGCCTCGGCCAGTGGCACTCGCACGATGTCGGTCCCTCGCAGGGCCACCATGACGCCCCAGTCCTCGCCATGCACAGCGTCGATCGCGCTCAGCCCGAACCGAGTCGCCAGCACCCGGTCGAAGGCGGTCGGTGTCCCACCTCGCTGGATATGGCCGAGGACCACCGCTCGACTCTCCTTGCCGGTGCGCTCCTCGATCACCTGGGCCAAGGCTGCCCCCACACCGCCGAGCCGTACGTGCCCGAAGTCGTCCACGACGCCGGAGCCGAGGCTGAGCCCGCCATCCGAGGGCATGGCTCCTTCACTGACCACCAGGACCGGCGAGTAACCCGAGGCAAAGCGATGCTCCACGTAGGCAACTACCGCGTCGATGTTGAAGGGGTTCTCCGGGATCAGGATGACGTTGGCACCACCGGCCATACCCGCGTGCAGGGCAATCCAACCGGCGTGCCGGCCCATGACCTCCACGACGAGCGCCCGATGATGGCTGTCCCCGGTCGTGTGCAACCGGTCGATGGCCTCCATCGCGACGCCCACGGCGGTGTCGAAGCCGAAGGTGTAGTACTAGGCGCAGACCTCGTTGTATATAATCTTCGGGACGCCGACGACGTGCACTCCGACGGCGGCCAGCTTGGTCGCCACGCCGAGGGTGTCCTCACCGCCGATGGCCACCAGCGCGTCGATGCCGAGCCGCTCGAGGGTTGCGAACAGCCTTCCCTCGCCGTCCTGCGTCTTGTACGGGTTGGTCCGTGACGTGCCCAGAATCGTTCCGCCGCGGGGCAGAATGCCTCGTACGGCGTGCACGTCGAGGGTCCGTGTGTTGCCCTCGATCGGCCCTCGCCAACCGTCCTGGAAACCCACGAACTCATGTCCGTAGGTCTCGACGCCCTTTCGTACGACGGCCCGGATAACGGCATTCAAGCCCGGACAGTCGCCTCCCCCAGTGAGCACTCCGATTCGCATGAGCGGAGAGCCTAGAGGCCCCCCTCTGCTGCCTGCATGGCCTGCCAGCGGGCGAGGTTGTGCCGCGCGTCAGCCAGCGCATCGTGTGCGTCCGGACCTGCCGCCGGGAGCTCAGGCTTACCGAGATCGGCCCAGCGCTGGCGTAGCTCGCAGGTGAAGCGCGGGATTGGGCGCGGCAGTTCGGTCATCGGCCCCCAGAGCTGAGCCAGGGCCACATGATCATAGGCGGCATACCAGGCCCAGAGCTCGATTTCCTCACCCGGCCCGGTGAGAAATGACAGCAGGTCGTCTCGGATCCGCGCGCGCGCTCCCCAGGCGCGATCGGCCGGCGGCGGCAGTTGATCGAGGACCTTGCGGCGTACCCACGGGATCGCCTTGTCCGGGTCGAATTCGGTTGACACGGCGTAGAACTCACGGCCGATCTCGTCGACCACCCCGATCGAGATCAGGTCGATGGTCCGCCCGTCCTCGATGAATTCCGTGTCGTAGAAATACCGCCGCATCGCACCCAGCAAGCGTCAGCCGGCAAGGGTGGCCGGAATGCGATCTGCGACCTCGACCGGGCTCGGTTTGAGCATCGCAACTACCTTGTCGGCGCTCTTGCCCGTCTTGTCCATCGCCGCCTTCACCTTGGCGGCGTAGAGGTCGACGTACTGCTGACCGGAGAGCAGCATCAGCTCGTACATCACCTCGTCGGTCATCGACCGTTCGATGAACCGGTCCCCGGACATCCCCTCGTACCGGGAGAAGTCCAGCGGTACGCCGATCCGGATCCTGACCTTGTGGATCCGAGGGATCTTCTTGCCGATGGGCTGGATCTTCTCCGTGTCGATCATCACGACCGGGATCACGACGGCACTCGACTCCAGCGCCATCCGGGCGATACCCGTCTTGCCGCGATAGAGCCGGCCATCAGGCGAGCGCGTGCCCTCGGGGTATATCCCGAGCAGTTTTCCCTCTCTCAGAATCCTGATTCCGGTCTCGAGCGCGTCCTTGGCCGCGGTACCGCTGGCTCGATCGATGGGAACCTGGCCGGCGCCGGCGAAGAAGGCTCGACTGAGGGAGCCCTTGATGCCCTTACCGGTGAAGTACTCCGACTTGGCCAGGAAGGTCACCCGACGAGGCACCATCAGCGGCAGGAAAATCGAGTCCGAGAACGACAGGTGATTGCTGGCGAGGATCGCGGGACCCTTCCGCGGGATGTTCTCCAATCCCTGCACATCGGGACGGAACAGCAGCCGCAGAAACGGCCCAACCAGGACGAATTTGAGCACCCAGTAGAACACCGCATCACCCGCCCCTTCGGATGCCAGACTAGGGACGATGCGGCAGGAGCCACAATGCGGGCGGTGAAGGAGACAGCGATGCCGGTGCTGGCAGGTGCCGAACCGTTTACCTTCGACGGCGGCGCCGTCGGGGTCCTGCTGGTCCACGGCTTTACCGGAACCCCGCAGAGCCTGCGGCCGTGGGGTGAATACCTCGCCGGGCAGGGCTACACGGTGAGCTGCCCACGCCTTCCCGGGCACGGCACCGTGCTCGCCGAGATGAACGCCACTCGTTGGCCGGATTGGTACGGCGCCGCAGAGCGCGCCCTCGATGAGTTGCGCAGCCATTGCTCCGAGGTGTTCGTGGCGGGCCTGTCGATGGGCGGCACCCTGGCCATCCGGCTGGCCGAACAGCGCGGTGACCACATTGCCGGACTGGTGCTGGTCAATCCCTCGCTGGGCACCGAGCGCAAGGACATCGCAGTACTCAAGATCATGGCCAGGGTCCTGTCCTCGTGGAAGGGCGTGGCCAACGACATCAAGAAGCCGGGCGCCCGTGAGCTCGCATACGGCAAGGTGCCGCTCAAGGCCGCGGTGTCACTGCAGGAACTGTGGGCGGTCACGCACAACGATCTGGCCAAGGTCGACGTACCGATCCTCACCTTCCGCAGCACCGAAGATCACGTCGTCGAGCCGCTGTCCGGTCGCCTTCTGCTGGATGGGGTGCGGTCGACCGACGTCACCGAACGGTTGTTGCACAACAGCTATCACGTGGCGACCCTCGACAACGACGCCGAGGTGATCTTCACCGAGAGCGCCGAGTGGATCAGCAGCCACGCTCATGCCCAGGGAACTCTGTGACCGCGCCACGTAGGCGTGGGCGACGCGACAACGGGTTGGACGCCTCGTCCTTCCGCCCGTTGCGCGATGTAGATCCACGCGTGGGTGAACACCTGCTGGATGTGTTGCGCGAGGCCGGGATCGCCGCTTATCTCGATCCCACTTCTGACGTCGACGTGGTCACTCGCAGCATTGCCCTGCCCAGTCCACCCAGTGACCGGCTCTTCGTCGACCGGAGCCAGTCCGATAGCGCCACCACCCTGCTCTACGACTACGAAGTCAACCCCTTCCCGGCAGCAGCACAGGCCGCAACCACGGCCACGTCTTCCACCGACGATGCGCAATGGCGGGAGCTGGTCGCCTCCTACGAGGCAGAGCATGGTCGGCTCGGTGACATCCTCACCGAGGACCTCGATCAGGTTGCCCAGGAGCACGCCGGGGCTCGAACAGCGGCCCCCCGGGCGCCGGACGAGGCTGCGGACGACGCCTTCGAGGAGCACTACGAACCGCCGCCGCCGCCCCCACTGCCGATTCTGTCCAAGGCCGCGGCCTACGCATTGGTCCTTGTGATCGGAGGTGGGCTGCTGTTGGTGGCTCCCAGTCTGCTGGGCCTGAGCCGGCAACTGGGCTTTGTGTTCGGGGTGCTGGGAATCGCGAGCGGCGTCGCGATGCTGATCTGGCGGATGCGCGAGGGACCTCAGTTCGAGGACCCCGACGACGGCGCAATCGTCTGATTTACCCTGCCGGTTGTGCCGTACTCCGAAATCGTCACTGTCACCGGACACCTCATGGACACCGGCGCGCTGGCCCGCATTCTGGATGACGTTCTGGAGTACGGCGGCGACTATCGGATCGACTCCCTCGACCTGGGTCGGCAGCACGAGGATGCATCGACGGCCCACATCGCGATCAGCAGCGACGACGAGGAGCTGCTCGGCCGCATCCTCATGCGCCTGCAGGTCCACGGCGCCAACCAGCTCGACCCGGGCAAGGCGGTGCTGCGTCCGGCCCCTAGCGACGGAGTGTTCCCGGAGGATTTCTACTCGACGACCAACCTGAACACCCAAGTCCGCCTGGAGGATGGCTGGGTCGACGTAGACCGACCCGAGATGGACTGCGGGCTGGTCGTCTCCGAGAGGCACGTGGGCACCGTCCCGGTGTCCGACGTACGCGCGGGCGACCTAGTCGTCTGCGGTGCATCCGGAGTCCGCGTCATCATGCCGCCGGTGGAGGCCAAGAGTGCCGACGACTTCGGATTCATGTCATCTGCCATCTCCAGCGAGAAGCCCCAGGCCCTGCTCGTACGTCAGATCGCCGAGCAGATGCGCGAGGTCAAGGCCGCCGGCAAACGCATCCTCTGGGTAGGTGGCCCGGCGATCGTGCACACCGGTGCGGCACCGGCGATGGTGAAGCTGGTCGATGCAGGTTTCGTCGATGTGCTCTTCGCCGGCAACGCCCTCGCCACGCACGACATCGAGTCGGCGCTGTTCGGGACATCGTTGGGCGTCGACCTTTCCAAGGGATCGGGCGTTCCACACGGCCACGAACACCACATTCGCGCAATCAATCGCATCCGCCGGGCCGGATCCATCGCCGACGCGGTCGAGCAAGGACTGCTGACCGGTGGTGTCATGCACGCCATGGTCAAAGCCGGCAAGCCGTTCGTACTGGTCGGGTCGGTACGGGATGACGGTCCGCTGCCCGATGTCTATACCGACGTCATCGAGGGCCAACGCGCGATGCGGGCCCAACTGCCCAATGTCGGCTTCGCCATCATGGTCGCGACGATGCTGCATTCGATCGCGACGGGAAACCTGTTGCCCGCCTCGATACCCTTGGTCAGCGTCGACATCAACCCGGCCACCGTCACCAAGCTGGCCGACCGGGGCAGTGCTCAGGCCGTGGGCATCGTGACCGATACCGGCCTGTTCCTGGAGCAGCTCAGCCGCGAACTCCTCGGCTAGAGGCTGTTGATCGTCTCGCGCATCTGTCGCTCGGTCTGATCGCCCAGCTTTTCCAGCGCACCTTTCAGGAACGGCGTGGCGAGTTTGGCCAAGCCGTGGAAGTCGAAGTGCGCGTGATAGCTGATCTCGGTGCTGCCGTCGACCTCACGGAAGCGCAGGTCGTCGGTGGAGGTGGCGGTCTTGTTCTTGCCCACGAAGGTCAGGCGTTGGGGCTCGGCCCTGGTGAGCCGATACTCGAGCTCGGTCTTCCGCCCCCGGAACTCGGAGACGTTGTGCCACTGCGCCCCGACCTCGATCGGACCGCTGCCCACGCGCGTCGTCGAAACGGTGCCCGGATCCCAGTGTTCGGTGTTCGCGAAGTCCTTGAGGTAGGCGACAACCTTGTCCGTCGGCTGGTTGACGGTGAACGTGCGTCGTACGTCGGTCATGTTCGCTCCTCATGTGTGGTGAGACCCGCGGTGCGCGCCAGGTCGGCTGCCCCAATCATCCCCGCGTCGGGGCCGAGCGTGGCCTCGACTATTTCGGGCACCGGCCGGTAACCCAAACCGGGCAGTGCTGCGGTGAAGCGCTCACGGGCCGGCCCCAACAGCAGCTCACCAAGGGCACTCACCCCACCACCCACGACGATCACGCTCGGGTCGATGATCATCGCGATCGTTACGAGGCCCTCGCCGAGCCAGGTCCCCACTTCCTGGACCAGCCCGATGGCGGCGGGATCGCCGGCCAGGGCGGCTGCCGTCACGTCGGCGCCGGTGAGCCGGCTGGCGTCTCCGTTCACTCTCGCCAGAAGCCCGCTGGCTGCCGCCGGAGCCACCTCGACAAGCTCTTGGCCGGCCCGGGCCAGAGCCCGGCCGCTGGCGTACTGCTCCCAGCAACCTCGGTTCCCGCAGACGCAGCGCCGGCCGCCGGGTACCACCCGGGTGTGCCCCCACTCTCCGGCCACACCGAACGCGCCCCGCTGCAGGTGCCCGCCGGAGATCACGCCGCCCCCTATGCCGGTGCCCAGGGTGACGCAGGCCGCCGTGTCGTGCCCGCAGGCAGCGCCGAAGCGGTACTCGGCCCAGGCGGCCGCGTTCGCGTCGTTGTCGACCCACAGCGGCAGCGACATGCGGTCACGCAGATCGGCTCGCAGAAGTGTGTTGCGCCAGGCGAGGTGCGGACTGAACAACACCGTCGATCGGTCGGTGCTCACCCATCCGGCCGCACCCACACCGACCGCGATCACCATTCCGTACGAACGGGATTCCGCCAGGACACACAGTTCGTCGACCACTGACACGATGGCTTCCTCGACCGCATCGACCGCATGGCCGGGCGTCTCACGGCGGACGCAGTCGAGCACGACGCCCGACTCGTCGACAATCCCCCCGGCGATCTTGGTCCCCCCGATGTCGATACCCAAAGCGAGCTGGCGGTCGCTCACCGGATATCGATGTGCTGCACCGGCCGAAGGCCCGTAACGTCAGGGGGCCCCTGTGCTCGAGCCGAATCCGCCCGGGTACCGGAATCCGGACTAGGGCCAGGTTTGCCGTGGTCGATCAGCACGCCGAGGAAGGCCGTCCAAGCGTCGCTGAGCCGGGACAGTACCTCGGGGCCATCCCCACGTAGGGCCGCGATGAGCTGGCACACCGGGCAGACCTGACATTCCGCAGAGCCGGTCGCGATATGCGAATCAGCCGTCCCGAGCCTGGTTGTGGCCCAAGCACCCAGAGCCTCCACCAGCCGGCGGGCCTCCTCGGCCGGTCCGCCCACCGGTTGGCCGGCGCTGGTACTCATGCGTCGGCGCCCTCGGCCCGCGTAGTCGCGGGTAACAGATCTGCCGGCCAACGGTCGGGATCGGGTTCGAATCGAACGGTCAGGACTCCCTCCATCAGGGCCGCGCCGACGACACGGCAGCGAACCAGCAAGCCTGGCAAAGCGACCAGCCGGCGATGACCGTCGACGGTGACAGCAAGTTCTTCGCCCACTCGGTGCAACGTCAGGTCACCACCACCCGATCGGACATGCGGAATCGCAAGCCGCAGAAGGTATTCCGGGCCATGGGCGAGCACTTCCATCAGGGGGGCAGGGGTGGAGCCTTCCAGCGGATCGCGATCGCCGGGCACGGCTCCGTACAGCTGATCAGCTAGTTCACCCAACTGCTCGGTACCAACAGGCTCTTGCCCGCGGTGATCCACCAACCGGATCGAAAGGTCGGGGAAACTGGCTTTCGTGTCGTCCAGCACTCGCCGCTGTGTGTCGACCCATCCCTGGACCCAGGTCGGCATCGTCTCGAGATCCAGATGACGGTCGTCGACGACGCGATTCACGATCACGCCATCCACCACATAGCCGAACAGGGCCAGCGCGGTGGCGCCCCGGCGGGCCTCGGCCAAGGCCAACGTCTCCGGGGTCGACACGAGCCGAATCCTGGTGATGGCGGGGTCGGTCAGGGTCTGTCGTAGGGCCGCCAGGTTCTCGTGCAGCCGAGAGACCGCGAGCGCCAGAGCCTCCCGGACGCTGCCGGCATCAGAGGACCGGGTCCGGCCCAGCACCCCCAGGGAGCGCAATATCCGCTGGTGGGTGGGATAGAGCCGCTCCAGGTACCGATCAAGAACCTCCGGCAACGCGAGGAGTCGAAGAGTCTGGCCAGTGGGGGCGCAGTCGACGACGACAACGTCGTACAACCCGGTCGAGATCTCCTCACCAAGTGCCAACAGGACGATCAACTCGTCGAGTCCGGGCAGCAGCGCAAGTTCCTCGGCCACGATCGGATCCAGGCCGCCGGCCGACAGGGCGGCGCTCAACCGCTCGGTGATCGCGGGCCAGGCGCCGCCGGCCCAATGCTGCTGCAGCCTGGACAGGCCATCGATCTGACACGCCAGCAGACCGGGAGCGACCTCAGTCGGCCGATCTCCGATCGGTGGACCACCGAAGGCATCGGCCAGGGAATGCGCCGGATCTGCTGACATGACCAGCGTCTTGTGCCCGCGGCCGGCGAGCCTCAGCGCGGTCGCGGCTGCAGTCGTCGTCTTGCCGACGCCGCCCTTGCCGGTGAACAGGAGAATCCGCACGCTGGCTAGGAACCCTCTACGCGCTTCTTGAGCTCCTTGAGAGCGGTGTCCATGATGACCTTCTCCGCCTTGCGCTTGAACATGCCGAGCATCGGGATGGCCAGGTCAACGGTCAGTGAGTACGTCACTGTGGTG
>JALZIX010000207.1 GCA_030860025.1 Actinomycetota bacterium | reverse complement strand
AGGAAGGTGACGGCCTCACCGTCCGCCAACGGCGCGTTCTCGAGGTCATCCGCGACTCGATCGACCGCCGCGGTTATCCGCCGTCGGTCCGCGAGATCGGTGAGGCCGTTGGTCTTTCCTCAGCCTCATCGGTGGCGCATCAACTCAGCACGCTGCAGCGCAAGGGTTATCTGCGGCGCGATCCTAATCGACCACGCGCGCTCGATGTCCGCACCCCCGAGGAGACCGCCGACGACATCGCCGCCGGCAGTTCGGGTACTTGGAATGCGGCGAACGCCGGGACGGCCAACCGCGGGGACGTCGATGCCGAGCAGTCCCTGCCGCGTCCCTCCTACGTCCCAGTTGTGGGTCGGATCGCAGCCGGCGGCCCGATCCTGGCCGAGCAGGCGATCGAGGACGTTTTCCCGCTCCCCCGCGAGATCGTCGGGGAGGGCACGTTGTTCCTGCTTCGAGTGGTCGGCGACTCGATGGTCGACGCGGCAATCTGCGACGGCGACTGGGTCGTCGTGCGCCAGCAGCCCAACGCGGAATCGGGCGAGATCGTCGCGGCGATGATCGACGGAGAGGCGACGGTCAAGACATTCAAGCGCCGAGACGGGCACGTATGGCTGCTGCCAAGCAACGAGGCGTACGAGCCGATCCCTGCAGACCAGGCCACGATCCTCGGCCGGGTGGTGAGCGTCCTACGCAAGGTCTGAGCGCCACAGCCTCAGGTGTCGTGGTCCAGATAGGCCAGGACGGCAAGGACGCGCCGGTTGTCGTCGGCCTTGGGTTGCAGATCCAGCTTGTCGAAGATCGCTGCGGTGACGCCTTCGACCGTCTTCACAGCCAGGTGTAGCCGCTCGGCGATCGATCGGTTGGAGCGCCCCTCTGCCATGGCTGCCAGGACCGATCGCTCCCGGGGCGCGAGCCGGGCCAACCGGTCCGAGCCCCGGGCGTTGCGGACCAGTTCAGACACCACGTCCGGGTCGATCGCCGAACCACCTTCCACGACCCGGCGTGCCCCATCGATGAGCTCGCTGGACTCGGCGATCCGGTCCTTGAGCAGGTAACCGACGCCGTCGACACCGGCTCCGAGCAACCGCAGCGCATAGTCGGGCTCCAGGTATTGGGACAGGACCAGCACACGGACCCGCTGGCCATACCGTTCGCGGATCCGCTCGGCGGCTAGGAGCCCCGCGTTGTGCGAGGGGGGCATCCGGATGTCGACGACCACCAGCGCCGGCGGATCATGGGCCACGAGCTCCAGCAGTTCGTCGGCGCTACGGGCCTGGCCGGTTACCGCAAAGCCGCCGCTGGTCAGAATCCGGGTAACCCCTTCTCGCACGACCGCTGAGTCATCCGCGACGATCACGGTCGGGGAATCTCCGCCCGCAGGCATGTGCCCCCCGTTCCGCGACTCGTCACGGTGAATACCCCTTCCAAAGCAGCCACTCGGTCGCTGAGTCCGCGCAGCCCCGAGCCCTTGTCCGGACTTGCTCCGCCGGAACCGTCGTCGCTCACCTCGACGACGAGAAAGCCGTCCTCGAGGGCGAGCTGAACGTGCGAGCGCGTGGCGCGCGAATGCCGTGCCACATTGGTCAGACCCTCCGCGACCACGTAATACGCGGCGGTTTCCACCGCAGCTGGCAATCGACCGTTCAGTGCGATGTCCAGCTCAACGGGCACGGTGCAACGGCGGGCCAGGGTTCGTACGGCTGGTTCCAGCCCTTCGTTTGTGAGCACAGCTGGGTGGATGCCTCGAGCCAACTCGCGCATCTCCCGCATCGCCTCGCGCAGCTCTACGGCCACCGAGTCCAGCCGGTTGAGCACAACCTCAGGCGCCCCGACGCTGGCCGCCTGCGCGCGTACGTCCTGCAGGCCGATCGAGATTCCCAGTAGTCGATGCTGCGCGCCGTCATGCAGGTCGCGCTCTATCCCACGTCGCTCCTCGTCGGCGGCTTCGAGTATTCGAGCCCGAGAGGCATGCACTTCCGCAAGCTGGCGCTGCACCTGTGCGGTGAGCCGAGCATTGTCGATGCTCAGCCGAAGCACCGCCCCGACCGATGCCAACAGCCCGGGATCCTCGAGCAGCACCGCGTCGTGAATGACGGCAGCCACCGGAGAACCGTGCCGTTCCAACAACAGCACCGACCGTCCATCCACCTCTCGCGGCGGCGGCACCGGTTTCCCGTCCTCGTCTGTCCAGCGGTCGTCGTCGGCGTCCCAGTGCGCGACCTCGATGGTCGGATCGGCCAACGCCTGGCGCAGCGCCGACTCGATCCGTTCCGGCCGCTCGCGGTCGGTGCCGATTTCCACGGCGAGCCGGGCAGCCGGCCCGTGCGCTGCCCGCAGCAGGAATACGCCCGCCACGAACCCGACGGGGATCAGCACCCGCGCCCCGAAGAGGAGCCACGCCTCTATCTCGATCCAGGTGTCCGAGAAGGCAATGAGCGGGCGGTCGAAGACCACGCCGCTGAGGAGATTGGCATTCTGGTACGCGGCCGCAAGAGCGGCCACGCCGCCGGCCAGCAGGACGGGTTTGAGAATGCGGCGCGCCCGAGATGGCGCGCTTCGCCAGCGCCGGATGACCAGCGCCACGATCAGGACGTACGCCGGCACGATCAGGGCGCCGGTCACAGCCTCGATCGACATCAGCAGCGCGGCATCCGGGCTCAGCACCGCGAACGGGTTCGATGGACACCCGGAACAGCCAACTGGATCGAAGGCGGGTGGGTCGTATATCAGCAACCTCGCGAAGCTGCGCACAACCATGCTCGCCGCCAGGACGACGAGCACCAGCCGGGAGTGCCGGTCCAGGCGACGGTCGGGAAAAGTGAGCACCAGATAGGCGAGTACCAAGTCGTAGTACCGCTCGAAGGCGAAGCCCAAGGCGGACAGCGCGGCGATCCCGCTTGGTCCATAGCTGCTGAGGAACCAGAGTCCGGCACACAGAGTCAAGGCCGCACCCGTTCTGACATCGGGTCGCCGTCGCCAGGCGAGCATTCCGGCTGCCACGAAGATGAGTCCAAGGAGCGTGTCGAGCAGAAGGAATCGAAGAGGTGCCCCCTGACCGAGCCCGACTAGGGCGGTCACGATCGCGAAGGCGAAGGCGGCGATGCCGCTGACGACACGCGCTCTCATGGGCTCACCTCCGTCAGAGAATGCTCACACGTGCCGAAGGCGCAAACCCACCGGGAAAACCCTCTGGAAACCCGGGGTTTGCTCCGATGCGGCATTGCGGTGGCGCTCCTACGGTCGCAGGCAAGGACCTCAGGAGGAATCATGCGGCAAAGACTTCTCGGATGCTGGGCAATAGCCGCCCTGCTCGTTCCGGTTGTGGCGTGCGGGACCAACGCACCACCGACCTCCGACGGCGTCGGCACAGAGGCCGCGGCCTCCGACGCTGCGGGCTCCAGCCCGTACAGCCATGAAACCTTGCAGATCGGCGGTCGGGAGGCGATCTCCGTGCGGATCCCCGGTGATCCTGACTACCTGGCCGCCGATGACGAGCATGTGTACGTGCGCGGGGCGCGCGCCTTCCACGTACTCGACCCGGAAACCGCGGAAGTCCTCAGCTTCTTCGAGATCGATGCAGATCCCTGTAACGGAGTGGGCGCCGAGGCCGGGACGGTGTGGACGTGCTCTGGCACCGACGTGGTACGCGTCGAGGCTGGTTCGGATGAGGTGCAATCGAGGTTCCCGGT
>JALZIX010000204.1 GCA_030860025.1 Actinomycetota bacterium | reverse complement strand
GGAGCTGAACCGGCACGCCGCGCAGGTACGCGGGTCCCTCGCCTACCGGCTGTCGACCCAGCTCAGCCGTAAATGAGGTGTCATCGTCCGCATCCAGTGCAGAGGAGCCTTCGGTGATCAGCATGACGATGCAGGGCAGGAGGTCGGTGGGTGCGGACGTTCCTTCGTACGACTGACGCGCGCACCTTGCGGGTGCTCGACGGTCTGGTGACCTTCTGGGTCGTCCTGTGGGTCGTCCTGGGATTGCTTACCGGCTACGAGGTGCGGCAACTGACGTCGGTCAGCGAGGCGGCGCAGGCATCGGCACGAGCGGCTGACACAGCCGGTGAGGCGCTCCAGTCTCTGGACGGAGTTCCGTTTGTCGGTGAGCGTTCCTCGGAGTTGGGCGATGAGGTGCGCGCCGCCGCGGAGCAAGTGCGGCTCAACGCGGAGGACACCAGCCTCACCCTCCGCCGGCTGGGATTCTTGCTCGGTGCGTCCATCATCCTGATTCCACTGACCCCGGTGTTTGGGATGTATCTGCCTAACCGGCTGGGTCGCGGGCGCGAGCTCAGGGCGCTCCGACGGCGGCTTCGCTCCCAACCGATGGATAGGCCGCTGGAGGCCTATCTTGCCAGCCGTGCCGTTGATTGGCTGCCGTACGACCGGCTCATGACCGTGAGCGATGATCCGGTCGGTGATCTGCGAGAAGGGAGGCACGGCGCCCTGGCACGTGCCGAGCTGCGCCGACTCGGGCTGAATCCAGGAATGTCAGGGCCATGACCGTCGGCCGGAACGGCGACCCGGGGATACCCCCACGCCCTCGTGGTACGCGGCGGCTTTCCAACAGGTACGCCGGACTCCTGGTCCGATTCCGGTACGCGGTCGTCTTGATGTGGGTCTCACTAGCGCTGGGCATGCAGTTTCTGCTGCCTGAGATTTCTGACGACAGCGGGGTCGAGGGCTTCATCAATCCGGATAGCCCCGCAATCGCCACGGAGATTGATTCGGTGACCACGTTCGGGTTTCCCCTGCTTGCCCGCGTGGTTGTGGTTCAGCGAAATCCGGATGGGCTCTCCGCCTTCGCGCAGGCCGAGGCAGTACTCCGTGCGGTGGCGCTGAGCCAGAACTCATATGAGGGTGTCGAGCCCATCCGGGGCGCTCTTCCGATCACAAACACCGAAGGGTTGTTCCCCGGGTCAACGGAAAAGAACACCACGGCCCTCACCTATCTGTTCATGCCGCCGTGGGTGGGGTTCAAGGATCAGACCATCGCCGCGAGAGACTTCGCCGCGGAGTTTGTCTCTGACGAAGACGACGCCCTCGTCGGCGTAGCAGGGTCAGTTCCGGCACGGGTAGCGCAAGCCAACATCCTCGAGGAATCGCTGCCATTGGTGGAGGTGGCCACCTTGGCGGCCATCGTGCTGATTGTCGGCCTCTACTTCCGCAGCATCGTTGCACCCCTCCTGGCACTGGTCACGGCAGGTGTCGCCTTCGTCGTGACGCTCCGAATGGCGGCGCTGGCCAGCAGTCTGCTCGGAGTCAGCGTGCCGAGTGAACTGCAGCCGCTCATGGTCGCCCTGTTGCTCGGCGTGGTGACCGACTACGTGATCTTCTTCCTCGCCGGCCTGAAGTCAGAGCTGCGCATCGGGACTCGATCGGCCGTGGCGGTCAAGCGGTCGGCGGCCACCTTTGGGCCCATCGTTGCGGTGGCGGGTGTGACAGTCGCTGCCGGAACGGCCGCCCTGCTGGTGGCGCAATCACCGCTCTTCCGCGCATTCGGCCCCGGCATGGCACTGGCCGTCCTCGTCGGCGTGGTCGTCTCGGTGACCCTCGTACCCGCGCTGTTGGCCATCCTGGGCAGGGCCGCAGTATGGCCGAGCAGAATGACCTCAGGTGCCCTGGCCGAGGACATCACCGGTTCCGCCGCGGCCCATCCGCACCCCGCCGCCCGCAGCAGGGTGGCGGCTCTGACTCGCCGGCCAGTTGCCTGGCGCGTGTTCGGTGTCACCACGGCAGCCCTGATCTTGGCGTCGATCCCGCTGGTGAGCCTCAATCTGGGCCTGGGCTTCACCAGCTCGCTACCGCAAAGCAGCGCCCCGCAGGTAGCTTCCGATGCTGCGAAGCAGGGATTCGTGGATGGGATCCTCTCCCCCACGGTGCTGTTACTCCGCGGTGAGGATCTGGCCGACCGACGAACGAACCTCATCCGCCTCGAAGAGCTGATCGAAAGGCAGCCCGGGGTTGCCGGCGTGCTCGGACCCGGCGACATCCGGATCCGAGCCGACATTGGACTCGTCGTAGCTCGCTCTGGTGAGGCTGCTCGCCTCCTCGTCATCCTGGAGGACGAGCCACTCGGTGCCACCGCCATCGACACTCTCATCCGCCTGCAGCAAGCAGTGCCGGACCTGCTCCAGCGCGCCGACCTGTCCGATGTCACAACCGGCTTTGCCGGCGACACGGCGATTGCGGCCGAGATCGTCGACTCCACTCAGGATGATCTTGGCCGCATCGCGTTCGCTGCGCTCATGGTCAACCTCCTCCTCCTAATCCTCTTCCTGCGAGCTCTCGTCGCTCCCCTGTACCTGCTGGCCTGTAGCGTCCTCGCCCTGGCTGCCTCCCTGGGCCTGACGACATTCGTCTTCCAGAACCTGTTGGGCCATGACGGGCTCACCTTCTACGTGCCCTTCGCCGCAGCGGTACTCCTGGTCGCCTTGGGGTCGGACTACAACATCTTCGGCGTGGGCCACATCTGGCAGGCCGCTCGTCGTCTGTCCCTTCGAGCGGCCATCATCAAAGCGGTGCCAGAGACGACCCGCGCGATTACCGCGGCTGGGATCACCCTGGCCGTGAGCTTCGGCATGCTGGCCCTCGTTCCGTTGCGGCCCTTCCGGGAGCTGGCCTTCGCCATGTTCATCGGCATCCTGCTCGATGCTGTCGTCGTCCGTTCCCTGCTCGTCCCCAGCCTCCTGGTCCTGGTCGGGCGCCGGAGCAGCTGGCCCAGCCGCCTTCTGTACACCGTCCCGCAGACCGACGCCGTCCTCGACCCCGCACCCGCGCAGGTCACTGCTCGCTAAGCAGGGCGACTGTCATGATTCGCCGAGTGTCCGTATTGGCGCTCATCGAATAGAGGTGGGGGTGCTCGGATGTGGTTCGATTCGTGGTACGAGATTGTCCGTCTCCTGCTGGTGGGGACAGCGGCGTACGCGACTCTCATCGTGGTGCTCCGCGTCTCCGGAAAGCGAACGCTAGCCAAGCTGAACGCCTTCGACTTTGTCGTCACGGTGGCGTTCGGTTCCGCGCTTGCCTCGATTCTGCTCGACTCGAGTGTGTCGTGGGCCGAGGGCGCCGTCGCGTTGACTGTGCTTACGGCACTGCAGTTCGTCGTCGCCGTTGTCGCCTCGCGATTCCCCGGATCAAGGTCGGTGATCACGGCTCGGCCGACATTCCTGCTCCGGGATGGTGCCGTGCTCGGCGCTGCCCTCCGGGATCATCGGTTCGCTCCTGCGGAGGTCCTGCAGGCGGTAAGGAGTTCGGGGTACGGCGACCTCAGTCAGGTCGCGGCCGTGGTGCTGGAGACCGATGGGACGCTGAACGTCATCGCGTACCGCGAACGTGGTGATGGGTCGGCACTCCAAGACGTACAGGCGCCTTAGGGCCTGCGCTAGCCGATCCTGAAACACTGCCCCACGTGGCACTGCTTCTCGCCTTTTCGGTGATCCTGCTCGTCGGCGTGCTGATCTCTGGGCTGGCGCATCGCAGCGTCTTGTCCACCGCCGTGCTGTTCCTGCTGGCTGGGTTCTTCCTCGGCGACGGGATGTTGGGCGTGGTGGATCTGCACGCCGACGATGAACTGGTCACGGTGTTGGCCGAGCTAGCGCTGTTCTCCGTGCTGTTCACCGACGGACAGCGGGTCGGGCTGCGGGATCTGGCTGCCGCCTGGCGACTCCCAGGTCGCGCGTTGCTTCTCGGGATGCCGCTGACCTTTCTGATCACCGCGGGCCTGGCAGTGACGCTGGCCGGCTTGTCCTGGCCGGAGGCGTTGCTCGTCGCTGCGGTTCTGGCGCCCACCGATCCGGTGTTCGCAGCCGCCATCGTGGGACGCGAGGAGGTGCCCGGTCGGCTCCGGCACCTGCTCAACGTGGAGTCCGGGCTCAACGACGGATTGGCGTTGCCGGTCGTGCTGGTTCTGCTGGCCGTGGTCGGAGGCCCCGACGTGGACTATGGTTCCCTCGCGGGAGAGTTGGCGCTCGGTCTGGCCATCGGAGTGGCGGTTCCGGTGGTTGCTGTGGGGCTGCTCCGCAGCAGGTTCACGTCGACGACCGCGACGTACGAGTCACTTGCCTCAGTTGCGGTCGGTCTGATCGTGTTGTCCGTGGCGGAGTTGACCCACGCCAATCTCTTCCTTGCCGCCTTCGCCGCCGGAATCACCATGGCCACTCTGGCTCCCGAGCTGCGCGACTCCTTCCATGAGTTCGGCGAACTGGTGACCGAGCTGCTGAAGCTGGTGGCGATCCTGGTCTTCGGGGCGCTGATCTCACCGGCTTTCCTGGGCGAGATCCCGGCCCTCGGTTATGTGTTCGCCGTGGTGGCGTTGCTCGTCGCTCGGCCGGTGGCGATCGCAGTGTCGTTCTTGGGCAGCCGGTTGCCCTGGCAGCAGCAAGCGGCGGTGGCGTGGTTCGGGCCCAAGGGGTTTGCCTCGGTGGTCTACGGACTGATCGTGCTGGACAGCTCCGCGGCAGGCCGCGACGAGATATTCCATCTGATCGCGCTGGTGGTTGTGCTGTCGATCCTGGCTCACTCCTCCACCGATGTCCCGATCGCGCACTACTTCGCCCGCCAACGAGCCAACGAGCGGGGAAGGGGTCAACCGCACACGACGCTGGAGGGCGACATCAGCGGCAGGTCATCGACCGGGCTGCCCGCCGGCGAGCATGACCCGGTGACCTGATCCGCGACCCAGATGGGTGCCGGCGATTGTGTCGTATTTCTCGCTGAGCTCTGCAGCAGGTCCTAACCGAGCGCGTCGTCGAGGGTGATCACCACCTTGACGTCATCGTCTCCGGCGGTGAAAGCCTGTGCGAAACGGGTTAGCGGCACCCGTCGGGTGATGAGCTGTTCCAGCCACTCCAGATCAGCCTTGGCCAGGGCGCTGGCTGCTTGACCGTAATGCCGGCGGTTCGCGTTGACCGAGCCGACCACCGCGTCGTTCTCCAAGACCAGTTCTCGATTGAGAGCACCCGCGTCGATTGTCAGCTTGCGACCCGCCGGCGACACGCCGGTCAAGCAGAGGATCCCGTACGGCGCCGTGTGCGCCATCGCGTCGAAGACCACACTGCCCGCGCCGGTGGCCTCGATGACGACGTCGGGCCGCAGCTGGGCGGCCACCGTTGCTGCGGGCTCATGGTGATACGTCGCGCCCAGGGCCTGCACGAGGTGCGGCTTCGGGCCGTCGGTGACTCGGTCCAGTACGTGCACGTCCAAGCCGCGTTGGGTGCCGAGCAGCGCGGCCAGGAGGCCGATCGGCCCGGCGCCGGTCACCAGGACGCGCTGTGGCTCGAACCAAGCACGATCACCGACACGTTGTACCTGCTCCCAGGCTTTCACCACGACTGACGTCGGCTCGGTCAGCACGCCGACCCGCTCCAGCGAAGGATCCAGCCGTACGGCGTAATCGCTCTCGACAGACCACAATTGGCTGCCGAACCCGTCCAATTCCTTGATCCCGCGCTCGGTGTAGCGCCCGTTGCGGCACATGTCGAACTCGCCTTGGGCACAGGCCCCGCACGGAACCGGGTCCGGCCGGCGGACGATGCCGGCCACCAGGTCGCCGGTCGAGAACCCACTGCCTGGTGGCGCACGGCGGACACTGCCCAACGACTCGTGACCGAGGATCAGGCGATCACGTCCCGGCGGCGCCCAGCCGTACTCTCCGCGGACGATTTCCTGGTCGGTGCCGCAGACGCCCATCACGAGTCCCTGGACGAGCAACTCGTTCTCGGCCGGCTCCGGATCAGGCAGTTCAGCCAGTTCCAATGAGCCGGCGGCACGCGGAACCACCGTCAGTGCCTGCACGCTCATCTGCCGAGGCTAGTGCGACCGGGAATCGATCAACCTGTTCAGGGAACAGAAGATGTGGCAGCCGGTGTTGGCTGAGTGGGCGGAGCGAGCGACATGTAGTCCGAAGGGGCCACCGGACCGGGAGACAGGCCACTGTCTGTCGGGACTTCGACTGGCACCCCGTCCACGGTGAGACTCAGGCGACGAATGCCGGTGAACTCGGTGACGGTCCAGACCAACTGGGCGACGGCGAGGAGCTGGTTTCCACCGGAGACGGTGGCGAAGTCTTGGGTGGCTTCGATCACGGCGGTCTCACTCGAGGCGGCGTCGGGGATTGCCACCGTTAGGGGTTGCGGCGCCAGCGCGGTACGGATCCCTGAGGTGACCTCAGCGCGGGTCGGACCCGATACCAGCACCTGCAGCGCCGTCTGTGCCGAAGTTCGTGGCCAGCACAGATCGCTCGACCGGTTCAAGAACGTCGCCGCGGACGAAGTACACCAGCACCGTCAGCGCTCCGGCAGGCGGCTGTTCGATGCCCGTGGGAGGAGACGGCGGGGTGATGGCAATCGGCGAAGGCCGGTCTTCGGCGCTGATGCCACATCCGGTCAGTGCCAAGAGCGCCAGAATGAGGAGGCAGGCTAGTCGGCGCACTGTGGTTCCTCCACGGGCAGCGTGACGGTGAACCGAGCACCACCGTCGGGACTGTCCCGAACCATCGCGGCCGCTACCTGAAGAGCCGACCGGATTATCGGAATGGGCCGGTGACTGTGGGGTGCGTACGCGGTGGGCGATGCGATCCCGCTGAGGCTCGACGACGTACCGTCCAGCACGGTGAACGTCACACAGATCGCGCGATGACGCGCCGCCACCAGGGTGGACGAGGCGACCGAACCGTGCAGGTAGAGGGTGCCGCCCTCGTCCGGGCCGTCGACGTCGCTACCGGACTGGACTGGCGTCTGCGAGGTAGGTGGCCTGGCGGGCCGGCTTCGACGTGCCGTCGCTGGCCGACTGCAGCCGAACGAGTGGTCGGACCGGGCTGGTCGTCGGCTTCGGCAGGCCGAGCGACGCTGAGTTCGGCCGCGCCCTCGGCGTGCTCACCGCTTCGCTGGCGCGGCACTGCGCCTGACCCCTCTCAGTCGCCGAAGAGATTCTGGATCTGGGTGACGAACGTGATCGCCGAGAGCGTCCCAAACAGCAGGATCGACCAACCGAGTGCGCCCAACCGAAGGCCCCGGACCCGGATCGGCTCCGGCAGGATCTTGCGGTTGATCAGGATCAGCAGCCCGGAATAGAGGAACATCATGAATCCGCCGACCACCGCCGAGATCACCAGGAGCACGATCGGCTGGCTGAAGCCGGCCAGCAGGACGATGGTTCCGATCGCGACCAAGCCCCACACCAGGCCTGCGTAGAGCTTGCTTTCGTTCGCCTGGCGCGCGTACGAGGTCTTGATCACGTCAGCGGCCAGACGGCTGGTGTAGTCGACGATTCCGAGTGCGGCCGCGAACAGCGCAAAGGCGCCGATACCCCAGAAGAAGTACTGGAACCATGACCCGACCCGCTCGCCGAGGACCTCACCCTCGGTCTGGATGAAGGTGATGTCGCTTGCCAGGTCGGGCCTGCCGAAGACAGTCGCGAACGCGAGCAGCGAGGTGAACAGGATTGTCAAGAAGGTGATCAGCACAAAAGTCGACAGCTGCTCGATGTTGGCGAACTTCCACCAACTGCGCCAACGGGAGAGATTCTCCGACGTCGGCTCGAAGATGTAGCCGGTGCTGGGCGCCGCCTCAGGCTGACCGGTGATCGGACTCACCAGTCGAGGCACGTATGAGCCCATCCCGAAGCCCTTGTCCCGGATCCAGTTGGCCTGCACGAGGTTCTGGCCACCTCCCCCGCCGGCGAAGGCAAGCGCCCCCAGCAGGAGAGCGAAGCCGAGCTCGGCTGCGGGGATCCGGGGGCGGGTGACTACCTCGGGTAGATCCCCCCATGCCTGCGCGCTGATCGCGAAGATCGCGCCGACGACGAACAGCACTACGACGGCGGCCACCTTGAGCATCTGGGCACGCTCGAGCGCGACGTAGATGACCGGGGCGAGAGTGAGGATCAGTCCGATCACCACGAGCATGCCGATCGCGATGAGGCTCGCATCGCCGCCGAAGATGTAGGTCACCAGTGTCGCCGAGCTGGTGGCCCAGCCCGGCCAGAGGTTCGCGAAGTAGGTCAGCAGGGCGAAGACCAGACCCCAGTGCCGCCAGTACCGACTGAACCCGGTCAGCGCCGTCTCCCCGGTGGCCAGGGTGTAGCGCTCGATCTCCATGTTCAGGAAGAACTGCGTGGTCAGTCCCACCATCGCCGCCCAGACGAAGACCAAACCCACCTGCGAGGCGATGTACGGATACAGGATGAACTCGCCGGAGGCCAGCCCGACACCGGCCGCGATGATGCCGGGGCCGATCAACCGCCGGTACTTCCGTGGCCCCTCCGGGAGTTCCCGCACCTCTGGTCGCGGTAGGTACCGGGTCGGGAACCGGTCGGCAGCCGACGGTTGCCGATTCTCGCCGCTGGGGGCTGTCGAATGTGACGTCATGATCGCTCCTCAACCACCGCACATACGTCGGCGGCGTGCCTTGCGGCTCGCCGCAATCGTCATGATCTCGCGGCCAGCACCGGCAAGGCAATGGAGCGCTGGCAGAGCTACCGGGCACTGCTGGAGCGCGCGCTGCCGATCAAATCCTCGCCGAGCTCACCCCGCGTGCTCGACACGTGCCCCACCATGTGAATGAGAAGGCCAGGAGACGGGAGGTACCGCGTGTTCCGGCTGCCCGCCGCGTGGATGTGGGACTTCTGGATCGCTGACGACGGGGCCATGTACCACCTGTTCTTCCTGAAGGCTTCGCGGGCACTCATCTATCCCGACCGGCGTCACTGGCGGGCCAGCATCGGGCACGCCGTTTCCCCGGACCTCAAGGAATGGGTGGAGGTTGCGGATGCGATGGTGCCGAGCGACGAACCGAGCTTCGATGATCTGGCGACCTGGACAGGCTCGGTCGTGCGCGGCGACGAGGGCCTCTGGCACATGTTCTACACAGGCGTCAGTCGTGCTGACGGAGGGCTAGTGCAGCGGATCGGCGCCGCGGTTTCGTCTGACCTT
>JALZIX010000195.1 GCA_030860025.1 Actinomycetota bacterium | reverse complement strand
ACGAGGCGTGGAACTCCGATGGGATCGACGTAGTTGCCGATCTGATGGCCCAGACACCAGCCTCACCCCAGCCAGACTTCACCGAGCAGGCGATTCATGGAGCAGCCGACGCCCGTTCGACCCGACCCGTCATGGCCAGGCCAGTACTCGTGCATCCCACCGGCTTCCGGATGTCGCCCTACTCCGACCTGAAGCCGCCCGGCGAGGACACCAAGACCGCCCCGCGCAAGCTCTGGCACGCCAGTCAGGGCAGCAGCGGCCACTGAACGCTCATTCGCGCCAGGTGCGGCTGATCTGGTCAAGGGAATCCATCTCGGCGGAGTTGAGGGAGATGTGCAGGGCGCTGGCGTTGCTGCGCGCCTGCCGCGCATTCTTCGCTCCCGGGATGGGCAGCGCGCCCTGCTGGATCAGCCATCGGAGCGCAACCTGGGCGGGCTCCGCGTCATGGCGTCGGGCGATGTCCCCGAGCAGGTCCAGCACCGGCTTGATCGCCTCGAGCCGACTCGAGCGGAAGTAGGGCATGAACCGCCGCACGCCGCGGGGCCGGCTCTGCGCGTGGTACTTGCCGGTCAACGCGCCCCAGGCAAAGGGGCATGTACGCGATGAGGGTGACGCCCAGTTCTCGGCAGGTGTCGAGCACCCCGTTGACCTCGGGTCCACGCTTCAACAGGGAGTCCTCCACCTGGTTGGTGGCCAGTGGGATCCCGGCATCGCCGAGCGCCGAGTGGGCGATTCGCAGTTGCCCGGCGTCGAAGTTACTCACTCCGACAGCATGTACCCGTCCGTCTCCGTGCGCGATCGAGAGTTCGCGCATCAGGGTCGGAATACCGAGGAACCGCGGCGGCCAATGCACCTGATAGAGATCGACCGAGTCGCGGCCCAATGAGTCAAACTTCGGTCCAGTGCCTTGAGCACGCTGGATCGGCCGCGAAACGGTAACGCCGAGAACTTGGTGGCAAGCACGACCTCGGGGTGCGGGGCCACCACCAGCGCACCGCGTTGCAGGAGTTGCTCAACAAGATTGGCTGACCAGCCCTGCCGGGTTGGTCCGGCTGGCCGCCGGGCGTGCGGTCAGACAGCCGATCCCCAGTTACGCTCGGCCCGCCATGGGGACCTCATCGTCAGCCAGCACTCCAGATGCCACATCGACACGATCGTCAGCGGTGTGGGCGGCTCTGGAACCACTCCTGGGCGCCGGGCCGCTGCGGGTCCTGGATGTCGGAGGTGGCACCGGCGGGTTCGCCGTACCCCTGGCCGAACGCGGTCACACCGTGACTGTCGTCGACCCGAGCCCCGACGCTCTGGCGCTGCTTGCGCGGCGCGCGCAATCTGCCGGGGTCGCGCAGTCCGTGAGGGGCGTTCAAGGTGACGGTGATCGGCTGGCCGATGTCGTACCCGAGGGTGGCGCCGACCTCGTGCTCTGCCACCACGTCCTCGAGTACGTCGACGAGCCGGCTAGCGCGGCAGCGGCGCTGGCCCGGTGTGTACGCCCCGGCGGATGGGTGAGTGTCCTGGCGGCCAATCAGGCGGCCGCGGTGCTGTCGCGCGCGGTTGGCGGTCGACCGGACGAGGCGTTGGCACTTGTCCTGGGGCAGACCGACGCAGTCCGGCACCGCCGCTTCGACATCGAGGCACTGCACAGCCTGGTCGCACAAGCGGGCCTTACGGTGGAGGTGTGGCATGGGGTTCGCGTGGTCGCTGACCTTTTGCCCGCGATGGAAGGTGCGGGCGAACTGAGCGCCGCTGCCCGGCAACTGGAAGTAGTGCTGGCACAGCGTTCGCCCTACCGGGATTTGGCAACCGACCTTCACCTGTTGTGCCGCCGATGAGCCGCCCCGTGACCATGCACGCCGGTCAAGAACGCCCGTGTCCGGCCCAGCTGTCCGTGCCGGCCTATGGGAAACGCAGCCTTGCCGAACTGTTGCCCTCCCTGATGGGCTCCCTAGGCGTCCCTGGGTACGACGATGTGCTCGGCCTGACACCGACGCTGGTAGGCATCCGGCGAGTGATCGTTCTGCTGGTCGACGGCCTGGGTGAGCTCAACCTCGCCATGCACGCAACGATCGCCCCAACGCTGATGTCCCTGGCCAGCCCGATCGGTACCATCGATGCTGCGAGTCCCTCTACGACGCCAGTCAGCTTGGCGAGTCTGGGCACCGGCCTGCCGCCGGGAGAGCACGGGATTCTCGGCTTCACGGTCGCCGTTCCGGGAACGGAGCGGCTGCTCACCCATATCGACTGGCGTGCGGATCCCGACCCGCGGCAGTGGCAGCCGGCACCGACCGTTTTTCAGACCGTTGCTCGGACTGGGGTAGCGGTTACGGTCGCGGGACCGGCCCGATTCGTCGGGTCAGGCTTGTCCGAGGCGATCTACTGGGGTGCCAGCCCCAGGCCCATCATCAGCCCCGGCGACCTCGTGTCCCGGGCCCTCCTAGCTGCCGAAGAGGGGGAGTGCGCACTGGCCTACACCTACCACGGCGATCTGGACCTGACCGGGCACGTCCGCGGCTGTAACAGCGATGCGTGGAAATATCAGCTCGCCCAGGTGGACACCATGGTCGCCTCGATCCTGGACGGGCTTTCAGCCGACACCGCTCTGATCGTCACCGCGGACCACGGCATGCTCGACATCGCTGACACCGACAAGGTCGACCTCGATGCCAGCGACGACGAGCCGGGCTCTGAAACGGCCGCAGCGCTGGCGGCTGGAGTGCGACTCGTGGCGGGCGAGCCGCGAGCCCGCTACGTGTACACACAGCCGGGAGCAGCGCCCGACGTACTGGCGGCCTGGACCGAGACCCTCGGCCCGCGGGCGTGGGTGCTCTCTCGGGAAGAGGCGATCGCTCTGGGCCTGTATGGACCTATCGTCCGAACTGCGCATGCCGAGCGGATCGGCGACGTCGTCGCATGGGCTTGCGACAACCACGCCATGACCGCGAGCCGCCGGGAGCCGGGTGCGCATTCGCTGATCGGTTATCACGGTTCGCTGACCCGAGTCGAGCTGACCGTCCCAGTTCGGATCGGCCGCGCCTAGTCAAGGGGCGCCGAACGGCCCCACCTTGCTCAGGCTGACCAGCTCGAACAACCTGGCCGCCGCCGGACGGGTCGCCGAGCAGGTCAGGCGATGCAATTGCGCGGCGTGGGTGCTGCGGACTTCCCCGTCGAAGACGTTCCCGTCGACATGCGCCAAGCGAACCACCCAACTGGTCAGATCCAGTGGCCGCACCGACACGACCGACACGGCGCTGATGCGTCGCTCGCCGAGCTCGCTGCGCAAATAGTGCTCGGCTGCCTGGGCAGGGGCGGGGTGGCTGCTTGCGCCCCGGAAGTAGGCGAGCTCCAACTGGCCGGCTCGGTATGCCTGGATGACCTGGAGCGCCGAATCGCCGTCGAGTCCGCCGTAGTAGAGACCCTCTGGAAGCACCACCAGATTGGCAGCGAATCGATCGCCGCCCACATGTGAGGTCTCCCAGGTCCGGTTGGGGTGGTGCGCAGACAACTCGGTGAACGTTGTTCTCCCGAATAGTGCGCAGCAGGCGTCGTGCCGTGCGTGCGTGCACACCAGGAAGATCGGTTCGGTGGTCGGATCACCCTCAGAACCGTCCAACCTGAGGTCCAGGAGTTCTGCCTCATCGCTGTATTTGCCCCACCAGAGTGTGGGTGGGGTCCGGACCCTGGAGTCGACGTAGGCCCAGCGGCGGGGGCGGTCGGGTTGGGTTCGACGGGGTGGTTGCCGGATCGCCTGGACCCGGATGCCTCGAACAGAGTTGGCTTCGAGCAGGCGCTTGGCTACCTCAGAGTTGAAGTCCGACTCACGCAGGGCGTGCCGACCCCAGGCTCCCGGCTGTTCCACCAACAGCCAGCGGGCCGCTGGGGCCGCGGTAGCCAGCAGCGGGTCACCACGGCGCCGGGCGGAGGGAGTACACCGCCACGGATCAACTCTGGGTACGGGTTTGCGCGCGGCCATCAAACCGCCATCAGACGGCCATCAGACAAGGACCGCGATACCGGTACGAAGCAGTTCACGGCCCAGCGCGATGGCGGCCTCGCGATCGAGGTCCGGGATCTCACCCAGCCGGACAGCGCCCCCGCTGCGCAGAGTGGCTAGCGTCGACTCTGCGCATGCGTCGAGATCGAGGGTCTGCGTGGCGGTCTCGACTCGTAGCCGCGCGCCGTCCGCAGCCCAGTACAGGTCGAGGTATGGGCGCAGTGTGATCACGCTCTGCTCATCGAGGGCCGACAGTGCGGTGGCCGTGCGGATCGGGGCGAGCGGAGCCGGCCGGTTGCGTCCCCAGATCTCGCGGCGCAGTCCCTCAGCGGGCGAGTTGGGATCAAACCGTTCCAGCCAGACGATCAAGGCGGCGATCGTCGCCCGTACTTCGTCTGCCACGGCCTCGGGATCGGCAAGATCGAGTCCGAGCGGCAGGCTGGACCGGAGGGCGGGTTCGGCGGCAGCCTCGGCAAGGAGGGAATCCACGATGGCGAATCGGGTCACCGAGTGCACCCCGACGGTCAAATGCAGGCTGACCCCGTCCATTGCCTGGGCGCCGTGGACGTAACCGCGCGGCAGGTAGAGCGCGTCACCGGGCTCGAGCACGACGTTGATCAGCGGTGTTCCCGTGCTTGCCTGCTGGACCGCTGCCTGGCGGTCGGTCCACGGCTGGGTGCGCAGGGGATCGGGGAACACCGGCTCGTGGATCTGCCACCGCTTGGCACCACTGACCTGCAGGACGAAGACGTCGTGGATGTCGTAGTGATGGGCGAATCCCTGCGAACTCCGCGGAGTGACATAGGCGTTCACCTGTACCGGATGAGCGATCTCAGCCCGAAGTGCGGCTGCGAAGTCGATCAGTGGCGGCCAGAGACGGTGTAGACCCTGCAGGACGAGGGTGTTGCCGTCGGCGAGTAGGTCCAGGACTTTGTCGTCGGCCACCTGGTCGGCGACGTCTGCGCCTGCGCCGCCGCCGCGGGTATAGCTGGCGGCCGGGCGTATCGTGCCCGCCTTCGCGACCCGCAGGAACGGCGTACGCACCCCTCGTCGGGACAGCAGTTCATCCACCGCGTCGACGTCGAGCAGGTCGGTGAAGTCGCGAGGCAGGGTCGATGCGAGTGAGATCAGAGCCCGCCGCGACCAGTAATCGGCGGCAAAGTCGGTGGGCTCGACATTCACGCAACGACGCAGGGCCGGGAAGCCGGTGGCTTCTCGGCCCTGCATCTCACCTCGGGAAATCAGCGGCCGCTGTCTGCGCCGCTGTCTGCGCCGCCGTCCGCACCGCCGTCGGCGCCGCCGTCTGCGCCGCCGTCACCACCGCCGGTCACATCATCGAGCAGGCTGTCCTCACTCCCGGCGCCACCGTCCGCGCCACCGTCCTGTCCCTGGCTGCCGGCAGCACCACCATCCGCGGCACCTTCGGTCCCAAAGCCTGCGTCATCCGTGGTTGTCACGTTTGCCTCCCAAATGCTCGTACCGGAGTCGATACGCCGGCAGCGAGGCAGGCCGTATCGGGTCGCTCGATCGCGCGACCACCGCAAGGTCTACTCCCTGGTTTCGGCTCTGTTGCGACCGGGGTTATCGGCTGGGAGGCGGAGGGGGCAGGGACTAGCATGGGAGTCAAGGTCGAACATCTGTTCGAGCAGGAGGGGAGACGATGCCATGACCGATTTTCCGCCGGCCTCGGCTTCCCAGACCGGCATCCTGCACGTCGACATGGATGCTTTCTTCGCGAGCGTGGAGGTTCGCCGGCGTCCTGAGCTCGCGGGGCTCCCGGTCATTGTCGGTGGCGGAGGTAACCGCGGGGTCGTCACTTCGGCGACCTACGAGGCGCGTCGGTACGGAGTGCACAGCGCGATGCCAATATCCCGGGCTCGGCGGCTATGCCCCAACGCGGTCATCGTGCCGGGAAACATGACCGCCTACATCGAGGTCTCCCGGGCGATCATGGCCTTGTTCGCGATGATCACGCCGTTGGTGGAACCGCTGTCCCTCGATGAGGCATTTCTCGATGTCCGTGGTGCCGGCCGGCGGCTCGGCGATCCCGTAGCGATCGGCCACTGGTTGCGAGCCCGAGTGGCCGACGAACAAGGAATCACCTGTTCGGTCGGCGTCGCGGCGTCGAAGTTCGTGGCCAAACTTGCCTCTACGACGGCCAAGCCGGATGGGCTTGTTCGCGTGGCGCCCGACGAGGTCATGGCATTCCTCCATCCTCTTCCGGTTGGTGCGCTGTGGGGAGTGGGGGACAAGACCGAGGAAGAGCTGACCAGGTTGGGTCTGCGGACGGTCGGCGATATCGCAAACACTCCCCGCGCTACCTTGATTCGCGCGCTGGGGGAGGCCTCGGGTGCGCATTTGTACGAACTGGCGTGGGGCCGCGACCCCCGCCAAGTCGTTCCCGACGAGCCGGATCGTTCCACCGGCGCGGAGGAGACCTTCCACTCCGATGTCGATGATCCGGTGATCATTCACCGCGAGCTACTGCGCCTGGCCGAGCGAACCGCCGGAAATCTGCGCGCTGGTGGTCACGTAGCTCGAACGGTGACCGTCAAGGTCCGGTTCGCCGATTTCAAGACCATTACGCGGTCCAGGACTCTGCATCAGGCGACCGATGTGGGTCATGAGATCTATCAGTTGGCCTGCGAACTGTTCGACGGACTCGGCTTGGATCGCGCCCGGATCAGGCTGGTCGGCGTGCGCGCGGAGGGGTTGCGCTCGGCCGCTGGGGCGCCGCGGCAGATGGAGATCGGGGCACCCGTCCGCGGCTGGCGAGAGGCTGAGCTCGCCTCGGATGCCGCCGCCGTACGGTTCGGGAGGGGTGCCGTTCGCCCCGCTGCACTGGTCCGCCGAGACCTTCCAGGAACATCAAAAGGAACCGAACTGCCTCGCCAGACGTAGATGGGGTAGGGGATCCGCCTTTCGCCTGGTCGAAAGGGCTCGTATCCTCATACATAGTTGAGATGCAGATCTGCCAGGGAGGCTGACGTGCCACTCTCCGAGCACGAACAAAAGCTGCTTGAGCAGATCGAGCGCGAGCTCATCAACGACGACCCCAAGTTCGCCTCGACGGTCCGATCCGCCGATGGTCGCGTCCGAGCCCGCCGCAAGCTGCTGTGGGCGATCCTGCTCGGGATCCTCGGCCTGGGCATGCTCATCGGTGGAGCCGTCACATCCTCTATCTGGCTCGGAGTCCTCGGCTTCTGTGTCATGTTCGGCAGTGCCGCCATCGCGGTCCTCAACGCGGGCGCAGCCACGACCAAGGCCACATCCAGCGGCTCCAGCTCGAACTCCGGCAAGCAAGGACAGCGCGGCAATCCGGTCAAGTCGAAGCTCGAAGAGCGCTTCCGCCGCCGCTACGACGG
>JALZIX010000190.1 GCA_030860025.1 Actinomycetota bacterium | reverse complement strand
CCGGACCGGACCGAACACCGAAGGCCGGAACGTGGACAGCAACGCACCGGTCGCCGTGTCATATGCAGCAATCCGGTTCCGGGTCTGCCCATTGGCCGCGGTGAACTCACCACCCACATAGATCCGGTGGCGTTGCCGGATCCGCCGGATTGGCCGGCGCGGTGTCGGCAAGGGCCGACGGTGCCAGACCGAGCGTTGCCGCTGCCACCGCCAAGGCGGTCACTACCGAGGTCAGGATCCGGGCAGATGACGACGCGAGGGTCATGGTGTCCTCAGATGCGATCGGGCCGGGGTGGCGGCAGCGCGCCAAAGTTTGCGGGGATGGTTGCGTACTCAGTCACTTTTGGTCAGGGCGGCGGAGCTGTGCCGGCGGCGCCGGCCCAGAAGTTGTCGAAGCTGATCCCGGCCGGCCCGTTCGTCGCAGTGGCCGCCACGTAGGTCGCCACGCCCACTGCACCAGGTCCTTGCAGCTCAGCCGTGCTGTCGGTTCGGCTTAGTTGCCAGCCCGGCTCCGCGGCGCCCGCGGACCACACCTTGGCCTGCACCGTTGACGTCCCCGACCCACTCACATCCAGCCGCACGTTCAGCACCTGGCCCGGCGTGTAGGTCAACCCCGGGATGTCGAGTCTCTGCAACTCGGTCAGGACGCCGTTCACCGAACGGAACAGGGTGGCGTTGACCACTCCGGTTTCGAACACGCGCAGCCGTACCCGGTAATCGGTAGTGCCGATCTTTCGAGCAACCACCGACACGTACGTGCCCGAGCCGGTCGCCGGTCGGTCCAGGGCCACCTGCACCTGCACCGCGGTATCGGCCGAGGAGACCGAGTTCAACGAGGCGTTGACCGTGACGCCGGCCCCGGTCGAGAGCACCGCTGCGCTCCCGTTGACCGAGCACGCCGCCGCCGGCGAGACCGTCCACGGCCCGCCCGCGTCGGCAGTACCCAATCCACCTGCGACAGACCGGGTGAACGAATCCGAAGCCAGCGGTGCGCTGGCGGGCGCGACGGTGACCGACTTGGTGAGAACGCCGGTTGCCCCGTCGTCGTCAGTCACCAAGAGTTGAACCGAGTAGGTTCCGGCGACGGCGTACGTACGTGAGGCCGTGGGACCGGTGGCGGTAGTCCCGTCCCCGAACGTCCAAGCGTAGGAACTGATGGTCCCGTCGGTATCGGTAGAGCCGGTCCCGTCGAAGGACGCGGTCAGCCCATCCGTGGTATGCGTGAAGGCAGCCGTGGGCGGACTGTTCGGGGTGCCTGCGACGCCGGTCACGGACAAGCTCTTGGTCGCTCCGGCGACCTGATTGCCGAACGGATCGAAGGCATAGATCTGATACGTGTATGTGCCGGTCGGCAAACCGGTGTCGTCGAAGGTGACATTCGACAGAGTCCAGAACTTCGAGGGCACCGTCGTCACATAGATCGGCGCCGCCGTGTTCCCGTTGCGCACTACCCGGTAGGTCAGGTTCTCGTTGTCCTGGTCGTAGGTGGTCCGCCACGTGACCCGAATCGTCCCCACCGACCTCTTCGGCACAGTGAGGGTCGGGTCCAGGCCGGTGCTGGCTCTCGGACCGCGAAGGTTCGGTGCCAACTGGGCGACCGCGAACCGCGTCAAGCCTTGCTGTTTCGTCGCGTTCACATAGGTGAACTCGCCGCCGTACACGACGTACTGACTGTTGCCGTCCACGCTCCACGGACCCTGCTTCTGCCCGGTGAAGGTTCCAATGGTGAAGTCAGGAGCCCACGCGAGCATGCTCGGGGCCGGCTTGCCCGCGAGCAAGCCGCCGGTCACCGTCGTCGTCGCCGCAAGACTCACCGCGTGGGCGTGGTGATGCGCCCGCGGACTGACTTCCGGAAATGCGCGCATGTAGGAGCAGTCGTGTGCGTGCGAGGCCGAATAGATTGCCGAACCGGAACGGTAGGCCTGATAGTGATCGCCTTTGCAGTCCGCGACCCAGACCATTTCACCATCGCTTGCTCGGGCGGCGAAGGTGCCCTCGAAATTGACCGCACTGTAGAAGTCGTATGCGGTGCCGTAGACATTCGTCCCGTCGGTGCTGATGCTCAGGAAAGCCGAGTGGTCCCCGTCGTTGGTGAACTGGGTGCTGACCGCGAACGGCAGCGTCGAGCCGGTCGTTGCATCGAGGGCGCCTACTCCTGTCGCGACGACACCATTGAGGAATCCGAAGCGCCCGACGGCGATCACCTTGTTCAGGGCTGGCAAAACGACGAGGCCCTGGACCGCGGAACTCTTGGCCGCAGTGCCGTTCTGGTTCGTGCCCTCACCTGTGGCGGGAGCCCATGGCAGGATCGCACCGTTGGAGGCATTGAACGCAGCGAAGTTCTTCCGCGGCAGGCCTCCCGGGCCGATCGCGTTGAAGCTGCCGCCGACATAGACGGTCGTGTTCGTTGCTGCCAGGGCTCGGACCGGTCCGAACACCGAGGGCTTGAACGTGGATATCAGCGCGCCGGTCGCCGTGTCGTAGGCCGCTATGCGGTTACGGGTCTGCCCGTTCGCCAGGGTGAACTCCCCACCCACATAGACCCGCGTGCCGTCCGGAGATGCGGCGACCGCCAACGCCTGGCCGTTCAGATCCGGCGCGAAGGATGTGATCAGGTTCCCGGTGGTGATGTCATAGGCCAACATGTTGTTGCGCGCCGTCAACTGGGTGCCCGGCTCGGCTCCGGCTGGTCGGGCGTAGGTGAACCTGCCCGCCACGAAGACCGTGTTGCCCACCACTTCCTGATCCCAGGCCACACCGTCGTGCTGCACGGTCGGCAACGGATCCGCGCTCACAGTTGGTGGCGTCGCCGGATCGGCCGGGTTGGTCGGTGCGGTGTCAGCAGCCGCTGGGCCCACTCCGGTCACTACCCCGAAGGCAAGCGCAAGGACCGCCAGAAGCGCAAAGAACACCCGTTGGCCGGAAAGCGCGCGTGGGGCAGCGGCCGGGCGCGATGGAGGTACCCGTGAACTCTTGATCATGACTCCAAGCGATATGGTTCGCCCGAACGGCGCGAGCGGAACACTATGCGTTACCACTCGCGCTCGCTAGATAGTTGAGCTCTCTCTGAACAGATACTTTCGTCGCTCGCTGTTAGTGAAGGCTCCGCTCAGTAGGCAAATAGCCACTGTGGGTTATCGTGGCCGGCATCACTGGCTGGCCGCCGGGCATGCGGGACTGTGAGATGGGTCAGTTCACCGCACCGCTGAACACCACGGTCGTGGAGGTCGGCGAGTGGCTCACGGTGACCGAGATATCGTCTCGCTCGTTCTCGGCGACCGAGAACGTATAGCTGGCCTGCGCACTGTCCCCCGGAGGTAACGACCCGCGGAAAACGTCCCCGTCGTCGTCCCCGATCTGCGGCGCCGGGGTCAGGTCGGGCCCGAAATACAGGAAGACGGTGACGGCATCGAGGGCCAATGGCTGGCTGGTGCCGTTGATCAGCCGCACGGTGACGCGGAGCGCGGGCCCGCTGACCTCGCCAGGGACCTGGCCTTCGGCTTCGACGGCGACCAAGTCGACGAGTTCCGCGCTGACCTGGTCACCGAACTGAGCAGTCTCGTCCAGCGGCACCGGCTCGAGTTGCACAGGAAGATCGGTGACCGGAGCCTCCGACGGGGCGGGGGCGTAGTCGGACGTCGCGGTCGCCGTCGCGGTCGAGGGACTCGACCGATCCTGGGCAGACTCGGAGCCGGTAGCCGCCTGGTTGGGGGGATTTCCCCCACTGCTGGCCACCCAGATGATGACGGCTAGGGCCACAAGCGCTGCCGCGACAATCGCGGCAGTCCTCGTTCTGCGGGTCATCACGGTGCCGATGATGAACCATCCGGCGCCGCCTGTGCGGCTGTGGTCGTGCTCAGCTTCTTCAGGTCAGCGAACCACTTCCGACTGGCCAGGGCCAGATACACCGTGGTGACCACAAAAAGGAAGGTATAGGCGTAGAAGAACAGGACCGGCTCGCCGAGCATGAGGAAGACCAGGCACAGCAGGCCGTAGTCGGTGGGCACCACGATCAACGACCGCAGGACCGAGGGCGGCGCGGCCGGGGCCCGTCGCGCCGAGGGTAGATGCTGTCGTCGGAGCAGGTCGTTCAGGACGGCCCCGAAGAAGTGCGCCGCGGCCGCGACGGCAAAGCCCAGGGGGACCAGGAGCGCGGCCCCCCGCTCGACGTACTCGAAGCGGTACATCCCGACCGCAACCGCCAGATGCAAACTCGAGATCTTCGCGCAGTCGACAATGTGGTCCAGCCACTCGCCAGCCGGACTGCCACCGCCGCGTAGTCGCGCGAGTTGCCCGTCGGCTGCATCGAAGGCGTAGCCGAGCACCAGGCATGCCGACACACCGAGGCCGAGTTCCCACGAGGGCTCGACCAAGGCCAACAGCGCAATCCCGCTGAACGTCCATACCGCACTGATCGCGGTGACCATGTCCGGCGACAGACCGAGACGGAAAGCTACGGCTGCGAGGAGCCGGCCCAGCCGTCGATTGATGAAACGGGAGTACGCGGGCACCCCCTTCGCATCCTTCTGGGCGTCGGCAAGCTGCCTGATTGTCAGCCGCAGCTTTTGATTCGGCGCAGTGCCGGTCGGATGATTGCCGCTCACTGCTGGAACTCGTGATACGGGCCGCCGGTCCGCATGATGTCCGCGGCTGGCTGCCACGCACGGTCCAAGGCAGTGCGGCGGCCACGAGGCCGCTTCGTAGTCGGTCCGGAGGCCAGTCGAAGGCTAAGTCGCGCGAACTTGGCGGCCACGTCGTCCCAGTCGTAGGCTCTCGCGCGCTCGCGCCCCCGATCGCCGATGATCCGGTTGCCCTCCGGATCGTCCTCGGCAGCCTCCAGGAGGACAGCGAGCTCCTGCGGACTGCGAAAGTACCGGCCGGCATCCCCGACGACCTCGCGGTTGAAGCGACCGTCGTAGGCGATAGTCGGGGCGCCGGCACCGATCGCTCGCAGCAACGACGGGTTCGTGCCTCCTACCGAGTGTCCGTGCAGGTAGCTGTAGGACCCGGCATACAACTGGTCAAGCAGATCCTGGTCCCACACCCCGCCGAGGAACTGAACGCGCCCGTCGGCCCTGGCCTTCACCTGGGCGGTATACGCGTCCGAGTATGGGGCCGAGCCGACCACCACGAGAGGGAGGCGGGCCGCGCTGCGACGGTAACCGTCGACCATCTCGCTCACGTGGTTCTCCGGCTCGAAACGCGCCACGACGAGGTGGTACGCGCCCGGCCTCAACTCGAATTCGGCCAACCGGTCACAGCGAGTACGGAGGATCGGCGCCCCGTACGAGATCAGCTCGGTGTCCGCGTCGAAGACGTCCCGGTAATAATCTGCAATCCCTTGGGCATCGGCGATGAGCGCGTCTGACCAACGCACTGCAAGCGCTTCGGCTGCTCGGTAGTACCGCTTACCAATCGGCCCCCACTTGGCGCGTTGCCACTCCAGCCCGTCCACATGGGTGGCCACCGGAATACCGGCGGCCCGCAGAAGCGGCAACCATGGTGCATTGGCCACGTTGAACATGATCGCCACGTCTGCGCCGTGGGTTATCAGGTGTGCGACCGAGGCGCCCGCATGACTCAAAGTCTCCAGGGAACGCCGCCGCATGGCCGGGACGCGCACCAGGCGCATCCCGAGGTAATGCCGCGCGGGATCGGGCTCACCCGGCGCGCGCCGGCAGTACACCAGCACTCGGTGCCCGGACGCCGTGAGCCGCTTGCCGACCTCCTCGACGCAGGTTTCAAAGCCGCCGTAACGAGCCGGTACGCCGCGCGTGCCCAGCAGGGCTATGCGCAACTCTCCATCCCGACTGCCCGGAACCATGAGAACTCCCACGCCACCTGGCTCCGTCATCGACCCGTAAGCCATTGTCAAGGGATGCTCTGTCGATGGCCCGCCACGGTACCGGTAGCGCTGACTCGCCGATGAGTCCATCGCTCGGTGACGTCGCGGCGCGCGGAACCAAGGTCACCCTGCTGACGCAGCTGCTCCGATTCCTCCTACTGCTCACCGCCCTGGTGGTCCTTGCCAGGCTGCTCTCGCCCGCGGACTTCGGCATCGTCGCGATGGTCACCTCGATCATCGGTGTCGCCGAGATCATTCGCGACTTCGGCCTTGCCACAGCCGCGGTGCAGTCCCGGACCCTGTCCGACGACGAGCGCACGAACCTCTTCTGGGCCAATGTGGCGATCGGCACGGCGTGCGCCGGCGTCGCCGTGCTGGGCATCCCCCTGATCGTTGGCCTCTACGACGAGCCGCAACTGCGAGCCATCATCCTCACCCTGTCGGGCGTGTTCATCCTCAACGGTGCCACCACCCAGTTCCAGGCTGAATTGACCCGCAGTCTTCGATTCAAGGCGCTGGCCGGCGCAGACATTCTGGCCCAGGCCGCGGGTATCGCGGTGGCGATCGGGATGGCTCTCCTGGATTTCAGCTACTGGGCAATCGTGGGTCAACAGATCACGGTGTCGGTACTGACGCTGACCCTGATGGCGACGATCTCACGGTGGCGCCCTGGTCTCCCGCGGCGCGCGATCCCGATCGGGAAGTTCTTCCGATTCGGCGGCGGGGTCTTCGGCACCCAGTTGATCGGCTACCTGACCCGGAATGTGGACAACGTCGCGATCGGCGCATACTACGGCGCGGGTCCCCTCGGGCTCTATACCCGGGCCTACCAGCTCCTGATGACCCCGCTGAACCAACTCAACGCGCCGATGACCAGGATCGCGCTGCCGGTGCTGTCGAGAGTGCAGGACGACGAGGAAACATACGGCCGGTATCTGGCGAAGTCCCAGCTCTTCGGTTGCTACCTGACCGCGACGCTGTTCGCCGTCTCAGCCGGCCTGGCGGTTCCCCTGGTCGACATCCTGTTCGGCCCGCGCTGGGCCGAAGTGGCGCCGATCTTCGCGATCCTGGCGATGGGCGGAGTCTTTCGAGCGATGGACCAACTCGCGTACTGGATCTATCTGTCCCGCGGACATACCGGGGCCCAGCTGCGGTTGTTCCTGATCACCGGCCCCCTGATGACGGTGATCATCCTGGCGGGCCTTCCCTGGGGCCCGGTCGGTGTTGCCGCCGGATGCTCTGTGGCCTACACCCTGCACTGGGCGCTATCGCTCTGGTACGTCGGCCGGAAGGCGAAGATCGACAGCGCGGCGCTCGTACGCACGGCGGCACGCTCGGTGCTCACGGTGAGCCTTCCGTGCGGTCTGCTGGCGTTCGGTGCCGCACGGCTAGTCCATGGTTCGATCGCCCAACTTGCGCTCGGCATGCTCGCGGTGGCCGCCTACGTTGCCGCGGCGGTCACCCTCATCCCGCCGGTGCGGCGGGACGCCCACATCATCCTGGACGTCGTCCGCCGCGCCTTCCGACGCTAGTCGCGCCGTAGTTCTCCCGCTCACGCGCCACGCGTCACGGTGACCTGAGCGCCGTTGTCGAGATAGATGTTGTTGGTCATCGTGATCGGTGAGGTCGTAGGAGCAATGACCCCGCAGTGGTAATTACGTGAAGCCCCGAACTTGTTGTTCTGGACGGTGAAGAGCTCGATCGGGCCCTTGCCCTTCTCGCTCAGATTGATCGAGCACCAACCTTCAGAGATCCAGTTGGCGTTCACTGTGACCTCGCGCGTTCTGGCTACGTTCTGGGTCACCTGGATAGCTGCGTTGTAGGCCCCGGTCAGGGTGTTGTTCTGAATAAGGATGTTGCGCCCGCCCTCGATCTGAATGCTGTCGTCGTGGGTCCAGCCGTCGTACCTGCGAGGGTCGGGCAGATGCAAGTTGTCGTGCAGCCACGAATCCTGAACTGTGGCGTTGTCCCCCAGAATCATGACGGTGTCCACGACGTTGGAGATGTCCAGGCGGGTGGCAGTGAAGTTCTTTCCCTTGAGACCGTCGAGGTTGTTCGACGACACCGCGCCCACCAGAGTGCTGTCCTGGATCACCAGATTCGTGTGCGTGCCGTAGGCGGAGATCAACGCCAGGTTGGTCGCGCCCGGATCAGCGCCGCGGATGATCGAGTTCTTGATCGTGACGTTGCTCGCGCGAACGTCGATGAAACCGTGGACGTCCAGCGCATTGACCACCGTGCCGGCCACGGTGATCGTCATGTTGCCGTAGAAGTGCGTGAGGATGGTGCCATCGGGGACGCCGGTGTTCGAGGAGTCCGGCTGCCCTGACGGAGGCGGCGGCGGGGGTGGCGGTGTCGCGGTCTCCATGTACGCGTAGGACAAGAAGGCGTTCCGGTCACAATAGGCAGTCAGACGATCGTTGGTCATCCGGATCCTGACCTGATGCGCGCCCTGCGGCAAAGGAGCTCCGATGATGTACTTGCGATAGGTCGTGGCACTCCCTAAGCGGGCGGATCCCCGCACGATGCCATCGACGGTGACCTCGATGTACGGTGCACCGTTGCAGCCCTGGCCCATGCCGCCCACAACGATCCGGCCGCTGCCGGACACTGTTGTGGTCGCCACACTTGCGTTGGACCACAGGGCGGCGTGCGTGCCCGACGCCGGCATCGGAGTTCCGGTTGCGGTTGTGATTGTCGCGCCGGACTCCACCGCGAATTGCGAGGCGGGCGCTGCGTTCGCCGGGGTGCTCAGGGTGGCGCCCAGGGCGGCGGTTGCCGCGACGACAAACAGCATCATTACTCGTTTGTTGGTCACCTTGAAGGCGCCGCCATCCATTTGTTTGGGTATGAAAGAGGCGGATCCGTAGCAAACCAGAATGTAGGCGGCTGTCTCGACCCGTTCCCGAGAGAAATGTAAGCAGATTGCCGAGCGTTATTCAGCACTGGGTCATTCCTGGTGGCGCCTACTTTATGCTTCTTTTCCTGCGCAAAGTGTCGAGGAGTGACCGGTTCTGCCCCAATGTCCCACTGCGAGTCCATATGATTGCGCTCCGCTGCATATCGTTGGGCAAAACTGCTACCCATCTCAACTATGTCACTCCATGTGATGCAACGGATACTGTCCGTGGCTTCAGGGCTGCGAGGCTACCTGAGTTCTGCGCGTGTTACCACCCTCTGTGGGTGAGTCAGAACTATGGGTGACTCACCACCAGGGCAAGCCAGACTCGCCCAAACGTTGTCCCCAACATGATCATCATAGGTGCTGACCGGAGCCAAAACTCCGCATCCCGATAGGAGGTCGGAGACGTTTTGAGTGCTCGGCACTTGCAGCGTTGTCGGCCCCGCTGAGCCAATTACGTGACCGAGGAAGTTACTGCTCGTCAGCCAATATCTGCACCTGTCCAGGACGCCAGATATCAAGCGAAAAGCCGCCGTTCAAGGTCAGTTCAGCGCAGCCGACACCGCCGGCCACAGCTGCGTGGGACACACCACGAGATCGGGCAGGTACGGATTGAGCTGGTTGTAGAGCAGTGCCGAACCATCAAGGCGACTCGCGTGCAAGCCGGCCGCTCGAGCAATCGCTACCGGCGCTGCCGAGTCCCACTCGTACTGCCCCCCGCCGTGGACGTACACCTCCGCATCACCGAGCACGACCGCCGAGACCTTCGCGCCCGCCGAACCCAGCGGCACCAGCTCAGCTGACAAAGCCGCGGCAACCGTCTGTGCCTGTGCCGGCGGCCGGGTGCGGCTCACGACCACACGCGGTTGACCCGAAAATGGTCGAGGTGGGTCGACATTCGGCGTAGCCAGTGTGACGCCACGTCCGGGCAGCGCCACCGCCCCGGCGGTGAGCACACCGTCGACCCAGAGCGCCACGTGCACCGCCCAGTCGCTGCGCCCTTCTTCGGAGAACTCCCGCGTCCCATCCAGCGGATCGATGATCCACACGCGCGAACTGTGCAGCCGCGCGGAATCGTCGGCCGCCTCCTCGGAGAGCACAGCGTCCGCCGGGCGCAGCCGAGCCAGCTCCTTGGCGAGCAGATCTTGAGCGCCTCGGTCACCTGCCGAGCGCAATGCGCTTGGGTCGGCAAATCCGATTTCGGCACGAATTTCGAGCAATCGGCGACCGGCAGCTTCGGCTAGTCCAGCGGCCACGACGTGATCGTCAGCGGTTGGCGGGAGGTCACTGACGGCCGAGGTTGCGAGGTCAGTCATGAAATGGGCCCTAGCTGTCGCCGTCGAAGAGACTGGTGACCGAGCCGTCTTCGAATACTTCCCTGATGGCTAGCGCCAACAGGGGAGCGATGGACAACACGGTGAGCGTGTCGAAGCGGCGTTCGGCGGGGATCGGCAGGGTGTTGGTCACCACGACCTCACTGATCCGGCTGTTCTTCAGCCGGTCCACGGCCGGTCCGGACAGCACCCCGTGTGTCACCGCGACGATCACTTCGGCTGCACCGGCTTCGAAGAGGGCATCAGAGGCCTTCGTGATCGTCCCGCCGGTGTCGATCATGTCGTCCACCACGACACAGTGCCGGCCAGCCACGTCACCGACGACGCGGTTGGCGATGACGTCGTTGGGCCGGCTGATGTCCCGGGTCTTGTGGATGAAGGCCAGCGGAACGCCACCGAGGCGGTCGGTCCACCGCTCGGCCACCCGTACCCGACCGGAGTCAGGGGAGACAACGGTGATGTCCTTGCCATGCCAACGCTGTTTCACGTGCTCCACGAGCAGCGACAGCGCGAACAGGTGATCGACCGGACCATCGAAGAACCCCTGGATCTGAGCCGTGTGCAGGTCGACGACCATCAATCGGTCTGCCCCGGCGGTGTGGAACATGTCGGCGACCAATCGAGCCGAGATCGGCTCCCGGCCGCGGTGCTTCTTGTCCTGGCGGGAGTACGGGAAGTAGGGGGCCACGACGGTGATCCGCTTGGCCGAGGCGCGCTTGGCCGCGTCGACCATGATCAGCTGTTCCATCAACGTCGTGTTGATCGGCGCCGTGTGGCTTTGGATGATGAACAAGTCGCTGCCGCGGACGGATTCGTCGAAGCGGACATAAAGCTCCCCGTTCGCGAACTCATAGCTCGTCGCGGGCGTGGGCGTGACACCGAGGCGTTCGGCTATGTCGTCGGCTAGCTCCGGAAAGGCCCTCCCGGACAACAACATCAAGCTCTTGTGCGTCTGCTGGCGCATCGGCGTCATGACTGCCCCCCGCCGTGGGCGGCGTGATCGTCCTCGGGCATGTGCAGTGTCGGCTCGCTTGCCGGTGACGTCTGTCCTGACTCCTCCGCGGCGCGAGCGGCGTTCGCGGCCGCCGAACCAGCGCGCCGCAGCCGGACCCAACCGGGGACATTGCGCTGCTTCGCCCGAGCCACACCCATGGCTCCGGGCGGTACGTCCTCGGTGATCACCGATCCGGCCGCGGTATAAGCGCCGTCGCCGACCGTCACCGGCGCGACGAACATGTTGTCGGCACCCGTGCGCGCGTGACTGCCGATCGTGGTCCGGTGCTTGGCGACGCCGTCGTAGTTCACGAACACGGTGGCCGCTCCGATATTGGTGTGGTCACCAATGGTGGCATCACCCACATAGGACAGGTGCGGCACCTTGCTGCCCGTCCCGACCTCGGCGTTCTTGATCTCGACGAATGCGCCAGCCTTCGTCTCGGCGCCCAGCCGGGTACCGGGGCGAAGGAAGGTGAACGGCCCGACGCTGGCGCCGGGTCCGATCTCGGCTCCCTCGCCATGGGTACGGACAACCGAGGCGCCACGCCCGACGACGCAGTTCAGGAGCGTCGTGTCCGGCCCGATAGTCGCCTCGTCTGCCACCCAGGTGGCCCCGCGCAGCTGCGTACCGGGCAGCACCGTGACATCCCGGCCCAGCCGCACGTCGACCTCGATCCAGGTAGTGACCGGATCGACGATGGTCACGCCAGCAGCCATGTGCCAGCCCAGGATCCGCTCGTTCAACGAGCGTCCGCGCGCAGCGAGTTCGATGCGGTCGTTGCAACCGGCCACCTCGCCGGGATCGGCCGCGACGTGCGCCGCGACGGTCCTGCCCTGCTCGACGAACAGCCCGACCGCGTCGGTCAGATACTGCTCTCCCTGTGCGTTGCCGGAGGGCAGTTGCTCCAGTGCTGAGGCAAGGGCAGGTCCGTCGACCACGTAGGCCCCGGCATTGATCTCCTTGATGGTCAATTGCTCAGCGTCGGCGTCGCGCTCCTCCACGATGCCGACCGGGGCGCCGGCGGCATCGCGCACAATTCGCCCGAGGCCCTTCGGGTTCTCGACCAGAGCCGTCAGCACCGTCAATTCGGCCTCGGTCGCCAGGTGGGTGGCCACCAATCCCGACAGCGTTTGCGCAGTCAGCAGCGGTACGTCACCGTTCAGGATCAACACCGGAGCCCTACCCCGTACGTGCTCCAACGCAAGCCGGGCGGCGTGGCCGGACCCCAGCTGGGCGTCCTGAACCACAGTCTCGGCATCGGGCGCGATGAGCGCGAGATGCTCAGCGACTGCCTCGCGCCCCGCGCCGACAACAACCAAGCGTTGCTCCGCCGGCAGCGGCCGGGCCGCGGCAAGTACATGGCCGAGGAGGCTGCGGCCGCCGATCTCGTGCAGGACCTTCGGCGTCCCTGAGCGCATCCTGCTGCCGATTCCGGCCGCCAGAACCACGACCGCGGCAAGGCCCGGTGCGCTCACTGGCGACCCCCTCGATCGTCGTCTGTCCTCGACCAGCTGAGCCGGCGTACTGGCTGGGGGACTCGGACTCGAACCGAGACTGCACGGCTCCAAAGGCCGGCGGGCTGCCGATTACCCCATCCCCCATCATTGCTGGGCAGGTCGAGCCTAGTTGTCGCACATCAGCCAGCCCTCATCCGTACGAGACGGCGCCAACGAATTGCCCCAAAGTTCTACCTACGGTCTCGTAAGTTACGCTACCGTAGGGTGATGGCCATCACTGCTCACCCGGCCCCGCCCACCACCGAGGCTGGCGTTCGCGGCACGCCCGTCTACAGCAAGAGCAAGGGCTTCTGGGAGCAGGCGGTGCTCTACGTCTTCGTCCTGGTCCCGTTCGTCGCGCTCCTGGCGGCCATCCCGTTCGCTTGGGGATGGGGGCTGAACTGGCTCGACGTCGGGCTGATGGTCGGAATGTTCGCGATCAGCGGGCATGGGATCACCGTGGGCTTTCACCGACACTTCACGCATGGCTCGTTCAAGGCCGTAGCTCCGCTGCGGGCCGCCCTCGTAGTCGCCGGGTCGATGGCCGTCCAAGGGCCAGTCACACAGTGGGTGGCCGATCATCGACGCCATCACGCCTTCAGCGATCGAGAGGGTGACCCGCACTCTCCATGGCGCTACGGCGACACGGTCGCGGCGTTGACCAAGGGTCTGTTCCACGCACATATCGGCTGGCTGTTCGACCGAAATCAGACCAACCCAGCGCGGTATGCCCCCGATCTGCTCAAGGACAAAGTAGTTGTACGTACCGGTTCGTTTTTCATCCTCTGGGCCTTTCTCGGTTTGGCGCTGCCGGCCGTGGTCGGTGGCCTGGTCACGATGTCCTGGCTCGGAGCCGTTACCGGCTTCTTCTGGGGCGGGCTGGTACGGGTTGCCCTGCTCCACCACGTGACCTGGTCCATCAACTCCATCTGCCACACAGTGGGCGCTCGGCCGTTCGCCGCTCGGGACAAGTCAGCCAACGTGTGGCCGCTGGCGATCCTGTCCATGGGTGAGTCCTGGCACAACCTGCACCACGCCGACCCGACCTGTGCCCGGCATGGCGTTCTGCGGGGACAGGTCGACTCCTCGGCTCGCCTCATTTGGATCTTCGAGCGATTCGGCTGGGTACGAGATGTGCGCTGGCCCGACCCGGTGCGGCTGGCCGCGAAGCGGGTGGCACCGTCACACGTGTGAGTCCCAACGAAGGTCCGGTACGCGTAAGGATGACGGGCGCCCAGCGGCGGCAGCAGCTGCTGGATGTCGGCCGGGCCTTGTTTGCCGAACGTGGCTTCGAGGCGACCTCCATCGAGGAGATCGCAGCACGCGCAAAGGTCAGCAAGCCGGTCGTCTACGAGCACTTCGGTGGCAAGGAAGGCCTCTACGCCGTTGTGGTTGACCGCGAGATGCAACGTCTGCTCGGCAGTTTCACCTCGGCGCTGCAAGGGTCGGATCCACGCGAACTGCTCGAACAAGCTGCCTTCGTACTGCTTGACTACATCGAGGACGAGACTGACGGATTCCGCATCCTCATCCGCGACTCCCCGGTCGCCAGCGCCACCGGCACCTTCTCCTCCCTCATCTCCGAGATCGCCACCCAGGTGGAGTACATCCTCGAGGGTCAATTCACCGCGCGCGGATATGAGACCAAGCTGGCCGGGCTCTATAGCCAGGCGCTTGTGGGGATGGTGGCGTTGACCGGCCAGTGGTGGCTGGAAGTCCGCAAACCCGAGAAGAAGGAGGTCGCCGCACATCTGGTGAATCTCGCCTGGAACGGCTTGTCCCACCTCGAGAGCAAGCCCGGCTTGACCGCCGCAAGGGCCGCGAAAGGCTGAGCGCCCGGCCGGATCCAGCTGGCCTTGGGCTGAGGTGAAGCTGATCGGGGGCTTCACTGGGCTCGGCTAGGCTGCGCCGATGCGTGCGCCGGTCCGCCCGATTCGCGGCCGGTGGCCAGGCTGGCTCGAGCGGCGGCTGAGCAGATTCTTCTGGAACGATCCGCGGCAGATCCTCTACTCCGCCACCGACCCGGACACCTTTCGGCAGGCGATGACCGCGCTCAATGTGGGCGAGACGATCAAGATCACCGGCGCCAACCGGCACCCCGACGCGGACTCGCTGCTGCTCGACTATCTCGATCCAGAAAAGCTGCGCCGGGCGACGATCGTCGATATAGGTGCCTCCGACGGATCCACATCACTGGATCTGATTCGCCGGATCGAACAGTTCAAGGCGTATGTCATTGCCGACCTGTACCTCACCCTGCAGGTGGTTCAGGTCGGCCGGCGCGCCTACTTCTTCCAGGGGGATGGGATCTGCATCCTCGTCGTCGGCCCGCGGACGGTCTCCTGGCCGACCGAGTCTTCGTTGCTGGCCCGGCTGCTGGGCCGGTGGAGCCGCAGAGCGTGGGAGCAGGTCGCCTCCCGCAAGACGGTGCTGCTGCTCAATCCAGCCGTGCAAGATCTCATCGCCAACGACCCTCGGGTCAGCTTCCGCGTCCATGACGTCTTCGAGCACTGGACCGGGGAACGACCAGACATCATCAAGGTCGCAAACCTGCTACGCCGGTTGTACTTCGACGACGCCCGGATCCTGGTAGCCCTGCGTGCGCTGCTGAGCAGCCTCCCGGACGGCGGCCATCTGTTGATCGTCGACAACCCGCGGCGAAAGAACACCCCTCCGCGAGGCGGCTTGTACCGGCGCGTGGGCGATCGATTCCGTCAGGTGGCGCAAACCGAGGGCACGCCGGAGATCGACGATCTGGTTCGCGCCGTATCCGTGCAGTCGGCTCATTGAGCGAAGGTGCCAGCTCGGTAGGCACGCGTGAGCATCGCTCGCCATGGATCCAGCGGTGTCATGCCGGCCGTGGCCCAGGCGTCGTGACCGAGCACACTGCGGGCGGGTCGAGCAGCGGGCCGCGGAAACGCCTCGGTATGTACGGGTAGCACCCGGTCCGGGTCGAGACCGGCCTCGGCGAAGGCGGCCCTGGCCAACCCGTACCAGCTGGTCTCCCCCTGAGCAGTCGCGTGATAGATGCCGGGTTTTGGTGGCCGATGACCGATCTCGACCATTCGCCGGGCTAGATCAAGAGTCCAGGTGGGCTGCCCCACCTGGTCGTCGACCACGGACACCGTTGCGTGTGTAGCCGCCAAGCCCAGCATCGTCGAGACGAAGTTGCGGCCGTGCCGGCCATAGAGCCAGGCGGTGCGCAGCACATACCCCGAGTCGGGGCAGAGTTCGAGCACGCCCAGTTCACCGTCGAGTTTGCCGCGGCCGTAGGCGTTGATCGGGGCGGTCGGGGCGTCCTCGGCGTAGGACGGCGAAGGCTGCGACCCCGCCTGATCAGCGGCACCGAAAACATAATCGGTGGAGACGTGGACCAGAGTTGCCCCCGCGTCCGAACAGACGGCGGCGAGACTGCGCACCGCCGCGCCGTTCACCGCCGAGGCTTCCTCTTCGTGGTCCTCGGCCGCATCGACATTGGTCCAGCCGGCCGCATTGAGCACCACACCCCGGGGGCCCAGGCGCCCCACGGCGGCTTCGACGGCCTCTGGGTCGGTCACATCGAGTGCGCCGCGATCAGCGAGGTGCACGGGGGATGATCCATCGCTGGCTAGTACGCCGGCGAGCTCCCGGCCGAGCATCCCGCCGCCACCGGTCACCAGCCAGCCAGTGACGGGGTCGGTCATGTGAACCGACGCTACGCTGCGTAGGTGCGCGGGATCTTGCTGGCCGGTGGGACAGGGTCCCGGTTGTCCCCCATCACCCGTGCGGTGTCCAAGCAACTGATGCCAATCTATGACAAGCCGATGATCTATTACCCGCTCTCCACCCTGATTCACGCGGGAATCCGGGAGATCCTGATTGTGACGACTCCCGAGGACAGCGAGCGGTTCCGCTGGCTCCTCGGCGACGGGAGCGATCTCGGATTGTCGATCTCCTACGCCGTTCAGCCCCGCCCGGAGGGGATCGCGCAGGTCTTCCACATCGGCGCCGAGTTCATCGACGACAACCCTGTTGCACTTGTGCTGGGGGACAACATTTTTCACGGCGTGGGCCTCGGGGAACAGCTACGCAGTCTCGAGCGCGAGCGCGGCGGAATGATCTTCGCCTACCCCGTTGCGAACCCTGAGGAGTACGGCGTCGTGGAATTCGACGCCGACGGACGAGTGGTGTCGATCGAGGAGAAGCCGGCAAGGCCGAAGTCGCGGTACGCGGTGCCCGGGCTGTACTTCTATGACAATCAGGTCGTGGACATCGCAAAGGCCCTGCGGCCCAGCGCCCGAGGGGAACTCGAAATCACCGGCATCAACGAGGCCTACCTGCGCGCCGGGCAGCTGCGGGTGAGCAAGCTCTCCCGAGGCACAGCATGGCTGGACACGGGCACGTTCGCCTCCCTGATGTCGGCCGCCGAATACGTTCGCGTCATCGAACAACGCCAGGGGCTCAAGATCGGCTGCATCGAAGAGGCAGCCTGGCGACAGGGCTTCATCGACGACGAGGAGCTCGCAAGCTTGGCGAAACCCTTGCGCGCCAGTGGCTACGGCGACTACCTGCTTGCTCTTCTCGACTTCGACTCGAACTCGGATGCACCGAGCAGCCGGCAGGACTGAACGTGCAGATCCGTCCTCTGACGATTTCCGGCGCCTTGGAGATCACTCCAGTCCAACACGGCGACAGCCGCGGGGTGTTCCTGGAGTGGTATCGGTCCGACCGGCTCACCGAAGCGATCGGCCACCAGTTCACCCTGGCGCAGGTCAACCTGTCCGTGTCGGCCCGCGGGGTCGTTCGGGGCATTCACTATGCCTCGGTTCCCCCTGGCCAGGCGAAGTATGTGACCTGCGTGGTCGGTCAGGTGCAGGACATCATCGTGGACCTGAGAGTCGGCTCGACCACGTTCGGTGAGTGGGAGCGAGTGCTTCTCGATGACACCGACCGGCGCGCGGTGTATCTGCCGGAAGGCATCGGGCACGGGTTCTGCGCTCTCACCGATCAGGCGAGCGTGACATATCTCTGTTCCGAGCCCTATGCACCGCAGCGCGAGCACGCGGTCAACGCCTTCGACACCGAGCTCGGCATCGACTGGGGAACCGATGACGTCACGATGTCCGACCGGGACGCCGCCGCACCCAGTCTCGTCGACGCTCGCACCGCCGGCTTGCTCCCGGATCATGAGGTGTGCCTCAGTTACATCCGACAGCTCGCTTCGCTCAGTCCCGGCGACCAGTGAGCACGGCGAGCATGTTCTCCCAGGCCGTCGAACTCTCCTGGAACACGCCGGAGTGGCCGACGGTGCCATTGATGAGCGTTCCGTCCCGATAGTTGCCGGTCTCCAGCACGATCACGCCCGGCTGGTCTATCGGTGCGGTCTCGTGGATCAGCGGCCCGAGAATCGGCACCAGGTCACCCGGGGCCCCCAGTGCGTACACGTCGTACCTCGCGAGTTGGTCCACCTCCCCCGTCCCCATGCCCGCCGCGCTGACGAAGAGGAGCCGATCTGCCGACAGCCCGGTCAGGGTGGCCATGGAGACGGTCAGGCCGGCGTAGGAATGGCCGATCACCGTGACCGGCACGTGGCGGCCACTGGCGCAATTGTCCACTTCCTGTCGCACCGCAACGCTGAAGTCGACCAAGGGCTCGACCAGATCGTCGGCGTAACTGCCGGACAGGGCGCTGGGGACAGCATTTGGAAAATCGCCGCCGGCCCAGACGATCATCGCGAGCTGCTCGCCATCTCGCGCCGCCTGGGCGACGAACTCGGTTGCCTGGTTGGACTTGTTGAACATGTCCAACGCGTCGGTGCCGACACCGGGCACGAGCACGCCGACATTCTCGGTCTCGGCATTGATCGTGCCGACCAGCTCCGCCCACGAACCGTCACCGCTGGCATCGAAGTACACGACCTTGCGGCCGCGGTATTCCGGCCACGGCGGACCGCTGGGGGCGCCGTAGTCGACGGTCGTCTCGTCGAGCAGGCGTTCGTACTGGTCGATGCGCGCGTCCAGATCCTGGATTCTGTCTCGCAGAACCGGATCTGTGCAGCGAGCCGGTCCCGACTGATCGATCGCGAACTGCATCGAAGCGCGCTCGTCCCTGGCTTCGTGCAGTGCCTGCGCGACATTGATCCGATTGGCAGCGATGCGGTGGTCGAAGGGCATCCCGTTGAGCTTGCCCACCACTGCCGGGAAGAGCGCGCAGAGCAGGGCCAGTTCCTCGGGAGGGATGCCTGCCAAGATCTCGGCGACCTCGGCCACCCGGGAAGCGCTGGCCGCGCCGTACCCTTCACCGTCAACGAGGTCGGCACCGCCAGCGAGAAGCGCCTCGGCCAACGCGGCTTCGAACGGGTTGCCTGAGGCGGGGTCGGGCCGGCGGGCGACCAGCAGGGCGGCGAGGTTCGGATCCACCTCAGCGGCCCGGACGAGTTGGTCGGCGGTCAACCCCCAATATTCGTGCGGTAGCCCAGAACCCGGGCCAGGGACCGGGAGGAAGGGGTACAGCAGCGCGAGAGCGGGGCCGCTGAGCAGCCCCGAACCGATCAGCGTGAGCAGGTTTCTGATCGTCGGGCCCTCGCGGAACTGCCGCCCCCGGTCTTGCGCGGCCTCGCGGAAGGTCGCGTAAGCCGTGTCTGCCTCGGCGTTGAGTTCGGCAAGGACACGCCGGCGAGCGTCGTCGTACAGGGTCTCCCGCATCTCTGGTTCCCCGTTGTCGTAACCGGGGGCTCGAGTGACCCAGAATCCATTGCGGCAGGCGGATTCCCAGCGATCCATGAGATCAGTGCGGTGCTGCTGGAACAGCACCACGTCATCGGCCCAGCCATTCGTCACCTGTTCGGCGTAGAGCATCGCCGCGACGACTTGCTGCAGCGCGTAGTACTGCTCCCCGAGCCGAGCGTTGATCACCGGATGGAGTGCTTCGGAGAAGGATGCGGCTAGTGAGCGCAACACGAAGTTCAACGAGTCCTGGCGCCCGGTCAGCGCACCAGCGACCCGGCCTAACCCCTGCGCATCCTCGCGGATCCGTAAGGGCTGCGCCCGAGTGTCTTCGGGATCGAAATCCGCCGTTCCGGACATCGCCGACTCCCACCACTCCCCCGCCCGTGACCGCACCGAGGCTAGGTGAGGTCGCCGAGCCGTCGATCGCCTCGGCGGCCGACTGTGGACGATCGCGCCCGCTGTGGAAGCTTGCTCAGGGCGGGACTCAGCCGCGGGCGCGGGGCAGCCGCGGGCCCGGCGCCGGTCCGCTGGCCACCCGGACGCTGGCGAACAGTCCTTCCGCCGAGAGCCGAGCGGCCACGGTGATCGCATGCTCGGAGTCGCGAGCGAGATAGGCAACCGTGGGTCCCGAGCCGCTGATCAACTGGCCGAGGGCGCCGGCCTCCTCGCCGGCGCGCAGAGCGCGACGCAGCTCCGGACGAAGTGAGATCGAGGCGACCGTCAGGTCATTGGCGAACGTCCGACTGAGCAGTTCGGGGTCGTCGCGTCCCAGGGCAGTCAGGACACCCGTGGGGTCCTGAGACCGGGGCGACGATTTCTGGTCGCGCAACCGATCGAGTTCGGCGTAGACGGCCGGTGTGGGCAGGCCGGCTCGCGCGATCCCGAGCACCCAGTCCGTACGCCCGCGAGTGAGCACAGCGCTGAGCTGCTCACCCCGGCCGGTGCCCAGCGCCACATGGCCGTGTAGTGAGAACGGGACGTCGCTGCCGAGTTCGGCCGCCAGCTCGGCCAACTGATCGCGATCCATCCCCGTACCCCACAGGCCGTCCAGGGCGACGAGAGCGGCGGCCGCATCCGCGCTCCCCCCGGCCAGACCCGCTGCCACGGGGATCTGCTTGTCGATGACGATCGCAGCGTCGGCGTCGAGCCCGGCTCGCTCGGCGAGCAGGACGGCTGCCCGCCACGCCAAATTCGTGGCGTCGCCGGGCACCGCGGGGCTTTCCGGACCGGAGACCGTGAGCTGGAGTCCCTCCCCAGCGCGCACGTGGGAGACGGTCACCGTGTCGAACAGGCTCACGGCCAAAAACACCGTAGTGATGTGGTGAAAGCCGTCCGCGCCCGGCGGACCCACCGCGAGGAAGACATTGATCTTGGCCGGCGCTCGTACCGAGATGCTCAACTCCCACCCCAATCAAGGCCGGGGCAGGGCTCCGCCCGGCCGCTCAACACCGGGCGGCCCTGACCGCGGCGATCCGGGCGAACTCGTCGATCCCCAGTTTCTCGCCCCTGGTCAACGGATCGATGCCCGCCGCGCACAGGACCTCCTCGGCGGCGGCGGCGCTGCCGGCCCACCCCGACAGTGCCGCCCGCAATCCCTTGCGGCGACTGGCGAAAGCGGCATCGATCACCGCGAACACCTGCTCGCGAGAGGCCAGATCCGGACTCGGCCGTCGTGAGAATGACACCAGGCCGGAGTCCACCCGCGGCATGGGCCAGAACACCTGGCGGCTGATCGCGCCGGCCCGGCGGACGTCGGCGTACCAGGCCGCCTTCACCGAGGGCACGCCGTAGGCCGCGCTGCCCGCAGGCGCCGCGAGCCGCTCGGCCACCTCGGCTTGGACCAGGACCAACCCGTGCTGCAGGCTCGGAAAGCGCTGCAGCAGGCTCAGCAGCACCGGTACCGAGATGTTGTACGGCAGATTGGCCACCAGCGCCGTCGGAGCTTCGGGCACCGATGTCAGGGTCAGCGCGTCGGCGGTCAGGACGATCAGCCGGTCGCGGGCTTCGGGTGCCAGCATCGCGACAGTGGCGGGCAATGCCCCGGCCAGCCGAGGGTCCACCTCGACCGCGATGACCAGAGCGCCGGCATCGAGCAGGCCCAGCGTCAGCGAGCCGAGGCCGGGGCCGACCTCGAGGACGACGTCCCCGTCGCCGACCTGAGCCACCCGCACGATCTTGCGGATCGTGTTGGGGTCATGCAGGAAGTTCTGACCCAACGACTTGGTCGGGCGCAGGTCCAGGGCGGCGGCGATCTCGCGGATCGCCGCCGGTCCCAGAAACTGCGTCATGCCAGGACCGTACGGGCAGCCGCGCGACCACCCAACCAGCGCTGCGGGTTGCGCACGCATGGCACCGGCGGTTCCGACAAGAGTCCGAGCGGGCTTCGCCCGCGCCTAGTCGGGGTCAGTCGTAGAGGTGATACCCACAGGACGGCCATGGCTGGTCGCCGCGATCGGCGTACGTGCGTTCGCCCACTGCGATCTGCTGCTCTCTGGTGGCCTGGTGCGGTAACGGCGCGAAGTCGTCGCCACCGTAGGCCAGCCAGGTCTGCTGGTTGTACTGCAGCCCGCCGTAATAGCCGTTGCCGGTGTTGATGGACCAGTTTCCGCCCGACTCGCACTCGGCCAAGGCATCCCAGTTCAGCGATCCATCGGACGGCGGTGGGGTTGCCCCGGTGTTGCCGCCGCCGCCGCCCGCGGCCGGACGCGGCTTGGTGCCGACCCGGGCCACTTCGGTGACCGGCACAACCAGCGTCTGGATGGCCACCGCATGGCGGGCGACCTCGACACCGTCGCGCATGGTGATCCGATAGTTGACGTACCGCTCGCCGGGGGCGCCGGGAGAGTCGACCTCGCGTTCACCAACGAACAAGGTGTCGTCCGGAGTCTCGACCACCGCGTTCGGGATCGCCTCGAAAACGGCGTAGTCGGCGAATGTGACCCTGACGATCTGCAACCGCATCTGGTCGGAGAGCAACTGCGTAGGCAGCAAGGAGATCCAGTCGTGCGCCCCCACGGTGAGCCCCTGCTCGTCTAGGAACCCTTCGACATCAGCCGCCAGCGTGATCACGGGTCGGGTCTTGCCCTCGACGGTGAGAGTGATCTCTCGGGGCGTGTTGATCGTGAGGTCCATGCCCTCGAGCGGGACGCGCTCGCTGCGCGAGGCCGACAGCTGAAGCTGACCCTCTCGGTAGCCGAGCTGGTCGAGTGCCTCGTCGACGGAGCGGGCGGTGGTGTACACCTCGCGGCTGACTCCGTCCACGGTCAGGTTGAGTGGCCGACCGCGCTGTAGCGCGACGCTGGCCCCGTCGTGGATGGTCGTATCGGGCGAGGGGACCACGACGTCGTGCTCGCCGATCTCCAGGTCGGCGCTGTCCAGAACGCCCTTCACGGTGGACGCAAGAGTCGTCACCTGGCGAGGCTCGCCGTCGACGGTCACCGTCACTGTCTTGGACAGGCTGGCCCAGGCGAACGAGCCGCCGAGCAGCCCGACGATGACCAGGGTGAACAGAGCTAGTTTATATGTCCGGCGCACAAACACTTCCCGAGAAATGACTCTCTTGGGTAGAGCGATCCGAGCAGGGGAACACCGCGAAGCTTACGAGCGGTGACCTGGGCAGTCGAGGTGGCTGCGCAGATTCCATCTGGGCTCTTGATGTGAAGCCCTGGGGCTTCCCCACCCCGGCGTTATCACGACACGATAACGGATGGCGTCGCTTTCAAGTACTTGCGGGGGGGTTACCAGGGGGCCGCCGGCCGGGTCAGCCGCGCCGGGAGGTCCCCCAGGCGGCCTCGGCCCAGCGGACCGGCACCAGCCATCTCATCAGAAACGTGGCCACGACCAAGGCTGCGACAACCGCCCCGAATGCCCCGGCGATCAGTGCGACAGGAGTCAGGTCAGCCCCCGATGCGGAATCACCCACCCGGATCCCACCGACCAGGAGCAGACCGCTCAGGAGCAGCAGAGTAAGGATGCTGCCGGCACCGACGGCCACATGGGCGCTGTTGATGCGCAGCGCGTCATCGACCGGGATGTCTTCCGAACCGCTGGGGGCCACCCGGCGCGCCAAGCGCTCGAGGGTGATCTCGACGACCAGCCAGCCACCCACGCCTACGGCAGCGACAACACCTGCCTCGGGTGCCCAGGACTCATTCGTGGCTATCCAGCCCAAGGCGATGAGGGCCAACGCTGCCACCCGACCGATCCCGGGCAGCGCGCGGTCAACGAACTCTCCCTGTGGCCGCCGGGCCGGCGCCCGTGTGGCCCAGGTCGGCCGTACCCGAGTCAACTCGCCCAGCAAGACGCCCAGGAGCAGCCCGCCGATCAGCAGGCCGGGCCACAGAAAGACCGCTCGCTCGGCGTACAGCACGAGGGCCGCGATCGACAGGGCCACCGCGAGCACCAAACCGCCCAGGCGCCAGAGTCGAGCCCGTTGGGCCTGCACCTTCATGACGCGCTCGGCGTCGGTTGAGGGAACGGTCAAGCTCAGAGCCCCGTTGGACACCTCGCGTCGGACGGCTGCGTGTGCCCACACCCGGCCGACGAACACCGCGGGTACCAGGAGCACCACGAAAAGCAACACCGCGATGAACCGACCCATAAGTCAGGGATACGTCGCGTTTGCCAATAGGTCAACTAATCCGACACATCACTGCTGTAGCTGTGACCTGTCAGCGGGTGAAATCCAGGGTCCGAAGACCCGTTCGGCGGTCGCGGTGAGGCGCCGGCACAGCGTGGGAAGCTCGGTCCCGGTCAGCTCGGCCAGCGCTCGGATGGTGTACGGGGTCAGGTACGGCGCGTTGGGCCTACCCCGAAATGGAGTCGGCGTCAGGAACGGCGCATCGGTCTCCACCAGCATCTGATCCAACGGCGTGATCGCGGCGGCTGCCGCAGTGGCCCGGGCGTTGCCGAAGGTGACCGTCCCGCTGAAGCTGAGCACCAGTCCACGGTCGAGGCAGCGTTTCGCGGTCTCAGCGTCGGCGGAATAACAGTGCAGGACCGTGTGCTCCGGTGCGCCCTCCTCGTCCAGCACCCGCAACATGTCCTCGTACGCGTCGCGGGTGTGGATCATCAGGGCGAGCCCGTTCCGCTTCGCGATGTCAATGTGCGCGCGAAACGCCTGCTCCTGGATCCCCCAGCCGCCTTCACCGGTGCGGAAGTGGTCCAGGCCGGTCTCTCCGATTCCGCGGACCCTCGGCTCGGCCGCCAGCCGTTCGATCTCGGCCAACGCCGTCTCGGTCGCCGCTCCCGATCCGGCCTCGTTGGGGTGGATAGCGACCGTCGCCAGTACGTCTGGCCGGCGGGCCGCGAGGTCGGCCGACCACTGCGACGAAGCGACGTCCACCCCCACCTGGACGACCCGGGTGATGCCGACCGCAGCGGCTGCCGCCAGTTCGGCATCCACGTCGATACCCGGGAAGCCGTCCTCGGCCAGCGACTCCGCGATGATGTCAAGGTGGCAGTGACTGTCCACCGC
>JALZIX010000186.1 GCA_030860025.1 Actinomycetota bacterium | reverse complement strand
CTCGGTGACACCCTTTCCGGGATCGATCACTTGTGAGCCGCTGGTACTCGTTCGCCCGGCTCGGCCCGGCGGCCTAGTCGCAGGGAGCAGCCGGTAGTGCCGCGACGGATGCGCTTGGATGCCGAACTGGTTCGCCGCGGCTTGGCCCGGTCCCGGGAGCAGGCGGTCGAGCTGATTGCCGCAGGGCGGGTGACCGTTTCGGGTCAGGTGTCGGTCAAGGCCGCGACCGCGATCGCAGCCGATACGCCGGTGGTGGTGCAACCGCGCAGGGACGGGCCCGACTATGTCTCCCGTGGAGCTCACAAGCTGGCCGGCGCCTTGGACATCCTCCCGGTCCGGGTGACCGGCCGACGCTGTCTGGATGCGGGTGCCTCGACCGGTGGTTTCACCGATGTCCTGCTGCGGCGTGGAGCGCGTGAAGTCCTGGCAGTCGACGTCGGCTACGGATTGCTTGCCTGGTCTCTACGGACCGACGCGCGGGTTCAGATCCTGGATCGGCGCAACGTCCGCCACCTCAAGCTCGAGGACATCGGCACATCAGTCGACCTGATCACGGCCGACCTGTCGTTCATCTCGCTGGCTCTCGTCGTTCCGGCGATGTCCGGGCTCGTTGCGCCGGACGGTGACCTGCTGCTCATGGTCAAGCCACAGTTCGAGGTCGGCAGGCAACGGATCGGCAAGGGAGGAGTGGTGCGCGAACCCCTAGTGCGCGCGGCTGCGGTCGAGGGCGTCGCCGATGCCGCCGCTGATCTGGGATGGGGAGCGGCAGGAATCATTGCCAGTTCGCTACCGGGACCGGCCGGCAACGTCGAGTACTTTCTGTGGCTCAGACGCGACGCGCCTAGGTTGAATGCCGATGACGTCCGACAAGCGGTCGAGAATGGACCGCAGTGACCGGACTGGGTCGGGAAGGGGTGGTAAGCGAGTGACGGCACAGAATCGCGCCGCCCTGCTCGTTGTGCATACCGGGCGCGCCGACATCGTGGAGCTAGCGACCGGAGTGGGCAAGGCGCTGCATCGGGACGAGTTCGAGGTACGAGTCCTCGACGGAGAGGCCGAGGACGTGATCGTCGCCGGGGCCACCGTTGTCCCTGCCGATGAGCGCGCCGGGACCGATGCCGAGATCGTCATCGTGTTCGGCGGCGACGGCACCTTCCTGCGAGCCGCCGAGTACGCGAGGGCTGCCGACGTACCGCTGATTGGGGTCAACCTCGGCCGAGTGGGGTTCCTTGCCGAGACTGAGCCCGATGCAGTCGACGACACGATCGTCCACATCCTGGAGCGCAGTTATGTGGTCGAGCATCGACTTGCCGTCGAGGCGTCGGTGTTCGACCAACACGGTGCCAAATTCGCGTCTACCTGGGCGCTCAACGAGATTTCGGTCGAGAAGGCCAGCCGGGCCAGAGTGCTCGACGTCGCACTGCTGGTCGATGGGCGTCAACTCACCAGCTTCGGCTGCGACGGCGTGCTGTGCGCCACCCCTACGGGTTCGACGGCCTACGCGTTCTCGGCGGGTGGCCCGGTCGTCTGGCCGGAGGTCGAGGCGCTGCTGCTCGTTCCGACCAGCGCCCATGCTCTGTTCGCTCGGCCGCTTGTGACCCCGCCGACATCGGTCCTGACGGTCGCTGTCGCCGAGTACGGCGAGGGTGCAGTCCTCTGCGCCGACGGTCGGCGAACCATCGGGGTGCCGCCTGGTGGGAGGGTCGATGTGGTCCGCTCGCAGCAACCAGTGCACGTCGCTCGCCTGCAGTCGACGCCGTTCGGCGATCGGCTCGTGGCTCGGTTCCGATTGCCGGCCGACGGGTTCCGACACACCGCAGCGGTTCCGGACGGGAGCTAGGCCGTGCTGCGTGAACTCTCCATCGAGCAGCTCGGTGTGATCGAGAAGGCGCATCTGGATCTCGGTACCGGCCTTACAGTGTTGACCGGCGAGACCGGCGCCGGCAAGACCATGGTGGTCAGCGGGCTGGCGTTGCTCTTCGGTGGACGTGCGGATCCCAGCCGGATTCGCCGCGGAGCCGCGAGGCTGTCCGTCGAGGGACGCCTGGAACTGCCCGGCGGCCACCCCGCTTGGGAGATAGCTGCACGCGTCGGCGCGGAACCGGATGAGGACGGCACGCTGATCGTGTCGCGGACGGTCACCACGGAGGGCCGCAGTCGCGCTTACCTGGGGGGGCGCAGCGTGCCGGTGTCCGTGCTCGCAGAGCTGGCCGATGCGGTCTGGGCGCTGCATGGCCAAGCCGATCAACTCCGGTTGCGCCAGCCAAGGGAGCAACGAGCTGCGCTGGACCGCTTCGCTGGCATGGCGCACTCCCACCTACTGGCGAAGTATCGAGGCGCCTATGCGGACTGGCGAGACCTGGATGATCGACTAGCCGTGAAGAGTGCGCGCACCCAGGAGCTGACCAGAACGGCCGAAGTCCTGCGTCATGGGCTGGCTGAGATAGCCGCAGTGGATCCCCAGCCTGGAGAGGACGAGACCTTGACCGCCCTCGCCACGCGATTGGGCGATGCGGAGGCCCTCGGGACCGCGGCACAGCAGGCCTACGACGCGCTGGCCGGCGACCCGATGGGGGAGAGCGGCAATCCCCAAGCCGATGCACTCAGCGCGCTGACCCGGGCCGCTGCTCCGCTGGAGCGGGCCAGCGATACGACCCTCCGCGAGTGGGGGTCCCGCGTTGCCGCCCTCGCGTACACAGTCACCGACATCTCCGCGGAACTGGCCAGCTACATCCAGGATGCCGTCGCCGACCCAGGACGGCTGGCCGAGGTCCAGCAACGAATCTCGGATCTGCAAGCCCTCGCCCGCCGCTTCGCCGCACCTGGCAGCGGCACCGACGGTGTGCTGGTTTGGGCAGCCGATGCGCAACGCCAGCTGCTCGATCTCGATGTGTCTGACGATGCGCTGGCCGCCCTACGCGACCAACGCGATGACGCGCGACGGAGGGTGGGAGAACTGGGGGAGCAGATCTCCGAAACGCGTCGGCAGGCGGCGCTGCGTTTGTCGGCCTCGGTCGAAACTGAACTGACCGCCCTGGCCATGCCGAAGGCCCGGATCGAGGTCCAGATCTCCACGGACACCTCTGCCCCAGGCCCCGACGGGCTAGACGAGGTGAGCGTCCTGCTGGCCGCACATGCGGGGACCGCTGCCGCGCCCCTGCACCGGGCTGCCTCGGGCGGTGAGCTGTCGAGGGTGATGTTGGCCCTGGAGGTCGTTTTTGCCGGGACCGACCCGGTGCCCTTGATGGTTTTCGACGAGGTGGATGCCGGCGTCGGTGGGCAGGCCGCCGTGCAGATCGGGCGCCGGCTGGCGGCATTGGCGGTGCATCACCAGGTTCTGGTCGTCACCCATCTGCCGCAGGTAGCGGCACACGGCGGTGCGCACTTCGTCGTCGACAAGGCAAGCGACGGCACCATCACGGCCAGCGGGGTCTACGCGGTGGCGGGGGAGGAGCGCGTTCAGGAGCTCGCTCGGATGCTGGCTGGCCTTCCTGACAGCGAAACAGGTCTGGCGCACGCCGCTGAGCTCCTTGCCAGCGCGGCCGATCCCGGCTGACCGCGCGTGGCGGGCTCGGTGGCCGCTGGAGGCGATGGGAGACTGGACGGATGCGATTAGGCACGCTCCGCCGCGGTCGAGCCGCGGATGCCCTACCAGGCGTCTCCGGGGTCGTCAGACTCGACCGACGGACCAAAGATCTCACCAAACGGCTGAATTCCGGTGATATTGCGGTGATCGACCACACCGACATAGATCGGGTCGCCGCGGACGCATTGGTGTCGAGCGGCGTGGCCGCCGTCGTGAACGCCTCGACCAGCATTTCGGGGCGATACCCCAATCTCGGACCCGGGATCCTGGCCCGAGCCGACATCCCGATCCTGGACAACGTCGGTGCTGAGGTGTTCGGCAAGGTCAAGGAAGGCACGCGGGTAAGGGTCGACGGAGAGTGCCTCTACGTCGGGGATCGGCTGGTGGCCGAGGGCCGCAGTCTCGACGGCGAGGCCATTGCCGTGGCGATGGAGGATGCCAAGGCCGGACTGTCCAGCCAACTCGAGGCCTTTGCCGCCAATACGATGGAATACATGAAGCGCGAGCGTGCGCTGCTGCTCGACGGCGTCGGGGTTCCCGACATCAAGACCGATCTGGACGGTCAACACGTGCTCATCGTCGTCCGCGGGTACGACTACAAAGAGGACCTCGCCCACCTGCGGTCCTACATCCGCGACTACCGGCCGGTGCTCATCGGAGTCGATGGTGGGGCAGACGCCCTGCGGGAGGCCGGCTACAAGCCCGCGATCATCGTGGGCGACATGGACTCGGTTGCCGACGACACGTTGCGCTGCGGCGCCGAGGTGATCGTGCATGCGTACGCCGACGGCCGAGCCCCCGGACTGCCACGCGTCCAGGACCTCGGCGTCGAAGCCATCACGTTTCCGGCCACCGGGACCAGCGAGGACATCGCCATGTTGCTCGCCGACGCCAAAGGCGCCACCCTCATCGTGGCGGTCGGCACTCATGCGACGTTGGTGGAGTTCCTCGACAAGGGTCGTGGTGGCATGGCCTCGACCTTTCTCACGCGGTTGCGCGTGGGCGCCAAACTGGTCGATGCCAAGGGCGTCAGCCGGCTGTACAAGAGCCGGATCTCCTCCACTGCCTTGGTCTTCCTAGTCCTTGCCGCCTTTGTCGCAATCGGCGCGGTGCTGGCAGTCTCCACAGCCGGCCGTACGTACCTGGACATCTTCGCCAGCCGGTTTGGCGACCTGCTCGATTGGGTGAGGGGCCTGTCTTCGTGATCGATTTTCGCTACCACCTGGTCTCACTGATCGCGGTCTTCCTTGCCGTAGCTCTCGGAATCGTGATCGGGACCACTCAACTCAACGGGACGGTGCTCGACGGGCTCAACGCACAGGTCGGGACGTTGACCGATCAGAAGAACGAACTGGAGACCGAGGCCGACAGGTTGGCCGAGGAGCTGAGCCAGAACGATGCCTACGACGAGTCGACGGCACCGTTGATCGTGGCCAACCGGCTCGTCGGTTCATCAGTCCTTGTCATCGTCACCAACGAGGATGTGAGCGCAGAGATCGTCGGTCAAACCGCGACCCTGCTGTCCGCCGCCGGAGCGCAGATGGCCGGAACGCTGCGGCTGCAGCCGTCGTTCACCGATCCGCAGACCGGCCCAGGCCTGCAGGAGTACGTCACCGGACCAGGGCTTCCGCCAGGGGTGACCTTGCCGCAGACCGACGACACGGCCACCCTCGTGGCCAGCCTGATGAGCCAGGTGCTGATGCGCCCGGCGGACGGGGCTCGGGCCCCCGAGGCGACCGCGACCAGCACCGTCCTTGCGGGGCTCGCGGGGCTCGGCGTGGTCACCTCGGACAGTGGCGAGCCGGAATCGGCGGATTATGTCCTGTTCCTCACTGCCGGCGGCTTCACCGGTGAGGACTCCCAGACGCGCAACCAGGCACTGGTCGCGCTTGCCGGCGCAATGGACGCGGCCGGCAGCGGTGGCGTCGTAGCCGGAGATGCAGCCTCTGCTGCGGCGGCTGGACTGGTCGAGGCAGTACGCGCCGACCCGGTCACCGCCACCTCGGTGTCCACTGTTAACAACGTGGAAACTGCGGCGGGTCGGGTCGCGGCTCTGCTTGCGCTCACCGCCGAGCGCAACGGTCAGACGGGACATTACGGAGTTGGTGAAGACACCGTCCCGTTGCCTCCACTGGTTTCGTGAGGACATCCCCGAGCGGGGAACGCGCTCTGCCCGCGCCCGGACGCATCAGGGTCGGTGTGGTCGCCGGGGTCGCGACGCTGGCAAGTGTCGAGGTGGCCCGCAGGTCAACCGCGTTTGCCGGCTCTTCATGGGTACGCCGCAACCACCGCGGGCATGACGTGAATCTCGTGGCGGGACCCATAACTGCGCTGACTGCGACTATCGCCGGCGCGGGCCTGTTGCCGGCTCGTTTTCGGCGCCCCGCACTTCTGCTAGGGCTGGTCGGTGGGGCCGTTGGGCGCTACGACGATGTGCTCGGCGCGCGACGCGGGCTGGCTGCGGACAAGGGTTTCCGTGGTCATTTGTCGGCCCTTCGCTCCGGCCGCGTCTCGACGGGAGCGCTGAAAGTCGTGGGGCTGGTCGGTGCGTCGATCGCCGCGGCCGGCCCGGTGTCCCGTGGTCCGGTCGATCGAATCGTTGCCGCGGGGATCATGGCCGGGACCGCCAACCTGGTCAATCTGTTGGACCTGCGTCCGGGACGGGCCGCCAAGGCCACCGCTCTTGCGTCGGCCGCCACGTTGGGCGGGCCGACCTCGGGGTTGAGCGCGGCTGTACTCGCTACCTCGCTAGGTGTGCTTCCCGCCGATCTTGGCGAGAAGGTGATGCTCGGGGACGCGGGCGCCAACGCGCTCGGTGCGCTGGTGGGTTTCCGGCTCGTTGCGGGGGCCGGGCCCGCCGCACGTGCTGCGACCCTCGCCGTTCTCGTCCTGCTGACGGCGGCGAGCGAGAAGGTCAGCTTTACGCGGGTAATCGAAGCAACCCCAGGTTTGCGCAACCTCGACAACTGGGGCCGGCTGAAGCTCGATGCCGCCACCGCGGCCGGGACCTGAGCCGTCCACTGATGTCGAGCGGGCGGACGGAGCCTGGGCGCCGTGTTGGCCGGGGCAGGTCGTGACCAGCCCGCGGGTGCGCACAGTCGCCACCGGTGTCGGCGCCGCTGCCGCTCTGATCGCCGTTCTCACGCTGCTGGCGAGGCTCGCTGGTCTCGGCCGCAACCTCGTCTTCGCGCGCACGGTCGGCACGACATGCATCGGTGACACGTATGTGGCGGCCAACACCGTTCCCAACATCATCTTCGAGATAGTCGCCGGCGGGGCACTGGCCAGCCTGGTCGTCCCCATGATCTCCGGCGCGATCGCCTCCGGGGATCACGAGCGAGCGCGGCGGACGGCTTCCTCGCTGCTGACCTGGACCATCCTGATCCTGCTGCCGATCTGCGGCCTCGTCGCGCTCCTGGCCCGGCCGTTGGCCGAGGCATTGCTGTCCGGGAGCAGTTGTTCCGAAGCGGTCGAACTCGGCGCTCGGATGCTGCTGGTCTTCGCGCCTCAGGTTGTGCTCTACGGCATCGGCATCGTGCTGACCGGCATTCTCCAGGCACACGGGCGCTTCGCTGGCCCGGCCGTTGCCCCACTGTTGTCAAGTCTCGTGGTTGCCGTCGCCTACCTCCTGTATCGACTCTCGGCCGGGGTGCCGGACTCGATCGCCGGGCTCGACAGGGGCTCGGAGCTAATCCTCAGCGTTGGCACCACTATCGGTGTTGTCGTTCTGGCGCTTGTCTTGCTGATCCCATTACGCCGCACCGGTTTACGGTTGCGCCCCAGCCTCGGGTTTCCGGCCGGCGTCGCTCCACGGGTACGGCGGCTGGCCGCAGCCGGAATCTCCACGTTGGCCGCGCAGCAGATCGCCGTCGTCGTCGCGATTCGACTGGCCAACGACGGTGCGCCGCCGGGCACTCAGGTCCTCTACCTGCTGGCGATGACGGTGTTCCTATTGCCGTGGGCGGCCGTCGCGGTACCGCTGGCCACCTCGGCCTTTCCTCGGCTCTCCGCGTCGTGGGAGCGCGGCGATGAGGGCACGTATCGCAAGACACTTGCACCGACGACGGCCGCGGTGCTCATCGGATGTCTTCTGGGGTCGGCTGCGATGTTCGCCGTCGCTGAACCTGCGGCGCGGATCTTCGTACAGGGCACTGGCGTACCGGAGTCCGACCTTGCCGTCGGCAGGCTGGCCGACGCGATCGTGGCGTTCGCTCCAGGGTTGATGGGCTATGGGCTGGTGGCGCTACTCACGCGCGCGCTCTACGCCCGAGGCTTGTGGAAGGAGCCCACGCTGGCTGTGGTCGGCGGCTGGTTGGTGACCGTGACCGCAGACATCGGCTTGGCGGCGACGCTGCCAGCCGCCTCGCGTGGGCTTGCCCTGGCTGCCGGGCACAGCGTCGGTGTGACTGTGGCCGGGATAGCGTTGATCCTGATGACCGTGCGACACGCCGGTCGTGACTCCCTGGATGGACTGACGACTGTCGGCGCGGCCGCAGTTGTCGCGATCCTCGTTGCGGCCGGGGCGGGTCGCTTGCTAGCCGATGCATGGGACGGCGGGGGAGTGATCCTCGCTGTGCTGCAGGTGATGGCGGCCGGCACGGTCGTGCTCCTGACGGCCGGCGCGACCATGATGGTCCTAGCGCGAAAACCGACGCTGGCGGTCTTGCACGGCCTGCGCCGGCACGACCCCGTCCAGGAGGATGCGCCGTGAGCAAGGGCATCCACGTGCGGAGCACATCAGGAAGCTGGGCCGAGGGAACACAACCGGGGGCGTACATGCGGAGCGTCTCGTGAAGCCCAGCGAGCACGCGCTTTCCGGGCGACGGATAGCCCAGATCCTGGCCACCAGCACCGGAGGAGTCGGAACACACATCCGCGCGATCCTGCCCGGCCTGCGGGCGACCGGGGCCAGCGTGCTGGTCTGCGGTCCGCCAGCGACCGACCAATTGTTCGGATTTGGGTTGGCAGGTGCCCAGTTCACGTCCGTGCGGATCGCCTCGGGCCTGCGGCCGGTCGAGGATGCCCACGCCCTGCTCAGTCTGCGTCGAGCGCTGCGCGGCCAGGAGATCGCGCACGCCCACGGGCTGCGTGCCGCGCTCCTGACGGTCCTGGCGCGGCCGAAGGCACCGATCGTGGTGACGCTGCACAATGCACTTCTCGACCCGCCCGGGATGCGGCGCAGGATCAGCCAGGCACTCGAGCGGGTGGTGTTGCGCCGGGCCGACGTCGTGTTGGCCGCCTCATTGGATCTGGCGGAGCACGCGCGGTCGCTTGGTGCGCGCGATGTCCGGCCCTCGCCCGTCTCCGCACCACCGTTGCCATCGGCCAACCGCAACCGCGCGGATACGCGGGCCGAGCTGGGGGTCTCTGGTACGACCCCGCTCCTGCTGGCGGTCGGGCGATTGCATCCGCAGAAGGGGTACGACACCCTGTTGGCCGCAGCGCGGGAGTGGCGCGGGCGCAGTGACGGCTTGCGCGTGGTCATCGCCGGAGACGGTCCGCTGCACGCGGCTATGGCTGAGCAGATCGGGCGCGAGGACCTACCCGTCGTGCTCCTGGGGCGGCGTAGCGATGTAGCCGACCTGCTCGATGCCAGTGACCTCGTGGTGCTGACCTCGCAGTGGGAAGCTCGGGCGCTGGTCGCCCAGGAGGCGCTGCGTGCTGGTCGCCCACTCATCGCCACTGCTGTGGGCGGCATTCCAGAGCTGGCCGGGAAGGGAGCAGGTGTGCTGATTCCACCCGGGGAACCGGCGGCGCTGGACGCCGCGGTCACCGAAGTCCTCAGGCACCCGGCAAAGGCCGCCGCGCTGGTGGTGGCGGGTAAGGCGGCTGCGGCGAGCTGGCCGACTCTGGACGACACGGTTGACCAGCTCTGCGCGCTCTACGGCGAGCTGCTGGGTTCACCGTGAGCTTCCACGCCTCGGTCACCTCGCTCGAGGTCTCATGACCCGGCCGCGCGGAATCAGGACGATCGCCTGGTTGCTTGCTGCCGCCATGGGCGCAGCTCTCGGCGTCGGACCGCTCCCGCAGGCCGCCGCGACCACCGCCGTACCCGAGATCTCAGCCGCTCGCGTGGTGATCCTGGCTGTTCCTGGCCTGCTCTGGGGGGATGTCGCATCCGGCCTTGCCCCTGGCCTGACCGAGCTGGCCAGCGACGCAGCGCTTGGGAACATGACGGTGCGGGCCGCTCGATCTCGGACCTGCATCCTCGACGGCCTGGCCACCCTCGGTGCTGGCAATCGGGCCCGCTATCCAGCACCCACCGAGGAGGCCGAGGAACATCTACCACCGCTGACGCCAGAGGAGGCGCAGCGGATGGCCCTCCTCGCCGGCTGCGGCCAGCAGGAGCAGGTCGCCCTGGCCGGTCTCACCGATGTCACACAGACCATCGGCCGGATCGCCGAGGACGAGGGCACGCGTGCTTTCGGCGCGCAACCCGGCGCTCTGGGTGCGGCGGTCAGCTGCTCCACCGCCATCGGTCGAACGTCGGCGGTCGCACTTGCCGCGCCGACGGCGCAGGTGTCGATCCTCGACGTGTTACCGCCGGGCCGGGCGCAGATTGCCGCGGCCCTGAGCCGCTGCCCACTGAGCGTCATCACCGTGCCCGATCTGATCGGCAGTGTCCCCACAGTCACCCGGTCCCCGCCGACGCCCGGGGCCGACCGCCAGCAGGACCGCGCCGCGGGCCCCCTGGCCGGGATGCTGGGTCGGCCACGCGCGCAGGCACTGGCCGCGGCGGACTCGGCGATAACGGACGTTGCTGCCACGATCGCAGCCTTGCCTGGAAAGACGCTGCTGCTGGTGGCGGGCGTGTCGGAGAAGGGTGTCAGCAGGGCTCAGTTGCACCCACTCATCGCGGTGCATCCCGAGCTTCCCTCCGGCTACCTGACCTCCGCCAGCACTGGACGCACGCCCTACGTGCAGCTGATCGACGTGGCACCGACCGCCTTGCGTTCCCTGGGGGTAGCAAATGCCGAGAGCATGGTCGGCTCGGCGATCCAATGGGCCCAACCATCCGACGGGCTCGAGAGCGCGCTGGTCACGCTGCGCGATCAGAACCGGGCGGCGGTGGCACATTCCAGCCTGACCCGTACCTTCTTCTGGTCCCTGGTCTTTCTTGGCGGCGCTTTTGTCGCTGGCCTCGGATGGGCTCGGCTCCGCAAGTCGACTCGGATCGTCAAGGCTGTATCGGTCGCCGGGCTTGCCTTCGCCGCGCTTCCGGCCGCCACCGAGCTCGCCAACCTCACCCCCTGGTGGCGTTCGCCCACTCGCGAGCTGGCATTGGGCCTGTCCCTGGCCGGCTATATCGCAGTGCTGACCCTGCTCAGCCTCATCCTGGGCGCGCGGCACGGACCGATCTCGAAACTCTTGCCACCCGGACGGGCATGGAGCGGTCCGGCGCTGGTCATCCTCCTTGCCACGGCACTGACCGTGGGCATCGACGTGATGCTGGGCTCACCGATGGAGTTCAACAGCCTGGTGGGCTACAACGCGATCGTCGCGGGCCGGTTCGTGGGCCTCGGGAACCTCACGTTCGGCTTGTTCGCGGTGAGTGTCCTGCTGGCGACAGCGGTGCTGGTGCGTGGCTCCATTCGGCAGACCCTTCTAGCCGGCGGCGCGGTCGGCGTGACTGCGGTGATCCTCGTTGGTGCTGCCGATCTCGGCCGGGACTTCGGTGGCGTGCTGGCCCTGGTGCCCGGCTTCCTGCTCCTTGGCTTCCTGGTGACGGGGACCCGGTTGTCGCTGCGTCGAGTGGCCACCATCGCGATGGTCACGGCCGCTGCCGTCTCGACGTTCGCCCTACTGGACTATCAGCGCGACCCGGACGATCGCACCCACTTGGGCCGCTTCGTCGCTCAGCTCATCGACGGTCAGGCCTTCACGGTCGTCAGCCGCAAGGCGCAGGCCAATCTCGACGTGCTCACCGGCAGTCCGGTGACCTGGCTGATACCCATCTTCGCGGTCGCGGTCTTCCTCATGGTCTGGCGCGCTGGGCGCCTTCCTGGCGTCATGGCGGCCGAGCCGGGCTGGCGCGCGGGCGTGGTAGCCGCCCTGGTGTCCCTGGTGATCGCTGCGGTGATCAACGACTCAGGAGTGGCCGTACCGGCAATTGCCGGCTGCGTGCTGATTCCGGTTCTTGTCTGGCTCACGGTGCATGGGGGCTCGGCCGCCGACACCATGCGGGTCGACGAGGTACCCGACACCCCGATCGCGCGCGACGCGTCGACGCCTTCGCGTGTTAGCGTGAACTCCCGTGAACCGACCGGGTGACCGTCGCTCCCCCCATACGACCAACTATCTGTTCGTGACCGGCGGTGTCGCTTCCTCGCTGGGCAAGGGCCTGACTGCCAGTTCGCTCGGATCCCTGCTGTCGGCACGTGGCCTGCGGGTCACCATGCAGAAGCTCGATCCGTACCTCAACGTCGATCCCGGGACGATGAACCCGTTCCAGCACGGTGAGGTCTTCGTCACCGATGACGGGGCCGAGACCGATCTCGATGTCGGTCACTACGAGCGGTTTCTCGACATCAATCTGGCGGGCTCGGCCAATGTGACAACCGGGCAGGTCTACGCGGAGGTGATCGCCAAGGAGCGGCGCGGCGAGTACCTCGGCGACACCGTGCAGGTGATTCCGCACATCACCAACGAGATCAAGGACCGGATCCTGGGCTTGGCCGGCGGTCAGGACGGCCATTCCGGTATCGATGTGGTCATCACCGAGATCGGCGGGACGGTCGGTGACATCGAATCGCTGCCCTTCTTGGAGGCGGCCCGCCAGATCCGCCACGACGTGGGGAGGGACAATGTGTTCTTCCTGCACGTTTCCCTCGTCCCGTACCTCGCTCCGAGCGGCGAACTGAAAACGAAACCGACGCAGCACTCCGTCGCGGCCTTGCGCAGCATCGGCATCCAACCCGACGCCATCGTGTGCCGCAGCGATCGGGTGATTCCCGATGGACTCAAACGCAAGATCAGCTTGATGTGCGACGTGGACTACGAAGCAGTGGTCTCTGCCACTGACGCGGCCTCCATCTATGACATCCCCAAGGTGTTGCACGCCGAGGGTTTGGACGCCTATGTCGTGCGACGCCTCGGTCTGCCCTTTCGCGACGTCGACTGGACCCAGTGGTCGGACCTGCTCGACCGCGTGCACAAGCCCAAG
>JALZIX010000177.1 GCA_030860025.1 Actinomycetota bacterium | reverse complement strand
GCCGGGAATGCTGATGACCGCGCCGCGCCGGTGATCGCGCAGTGCCGTTGCGACGACGTCCTCGGCGTCGAGCCAGAGGCGCTCGGGGATCCCGTTGCGGGAGATCCCCACTCGATCCTCGTACTGGGTACGGGTGAATCCCGGGCACAGGGAGGTGATCCGTACACCGGTGTCCTTGACCAACATGGACAGCGATTCGGTGAATGCGTTCACCCACGCCTTGCTCGCGCTGTAGGTGGCACCCGTCGCGGTTGGCACCAAGCCAGCAACCGAGGAGACGTTGAGGATGCCTCCGCTGCCGCCTTCCACCATGATTGGCAGGGCTGCATGCGTCAGCCGCATCACCGCCCGCACATTGAGGGCGAGCATGCGGTCCTCGTCAGCGATATCGGAGTCAAGGAAATCGGCGGGCAGGCCGAATCCCGCGTTGTTGATCAGCAGGTCGAGCGGCACTGCGTTGTCGGCGACCCGGGCCTCGACCTGGCTCAGGCCTTCGTCGGTGGACAGGTCCGCGGCGATCGTCTCGACGGTGATCCCGTACCGCTGAGTCAACTCCTTCGCCTGTTCCACCAAGCGCTCCTCGGTACGGGCGACGAGGATGAGATCGCTGCCCTCACGGGCCAGCTGCGCGACAAAAGCGGCGCCGATGCCCTGCGTCGCACCGGTGACCAGAGCTAGTGCCATGTAACGAGGTTAGTGCGGTTGTCCGTCAGCACCCGACGACGCTCACACTGCACGGTCGCTTCGAAGCCACTCCACGGTCTGGTTGCGGAAGAGCATCACCAGGATCGCGGTGGTGATCACTATCAGCAGGAGGGTGTAGTTCAGGAGGCCGCCGATACCGATCGCGTTGAGCACGGCGAGACAAAGTTGGATCCCCGCGGTCACCATGCCCACGAGCCGGCCGGCCCGGTTGCGCCGGGCAAGCAGGTAGCACGCTGTTGCAGCGGCCAGGCCCAGGACAGCGCCGGCGATGAAGAGGGTGAGCAACTGCGTGCGGGCGGCATCCCGGTCGAAGGCCACGTCGCGATCGCGTGCTGCTTCGGCGAAGTTGTCCAGGATGGAGGTCAGCCCGACGAAACCGAGGATCGCGTTGAGCAGGAGGAGTGCGGCAAGAACGCCGAGCAGGATGGCGGCGACCTTGGCCGCCGTGGGCATCCGCTGCCTGGGTTCGGCGGCCGCCCCCTTGGATGTGTCTGGCATAGCGGCAGCTTGCCAGTTCGACGAGTCGCCTACGGTGTCCCCATGTCGACGCCTGCGCCGGGCGAGCCGCCCAGCGGACAGATTCCGTACGGATACGGCTACCCGGCACCGGGCTATCCACCCCAGCCGTACGGCTACGGCGGTGTCCCCCCTGGCTATGGCGCCCGACAGCCGCGGAATGGGCTGGCCATCACGTCCATGGTGCTGGGCATCATCGGGGTGGCCACCTGCTGGCTGACCTTCCCCGGGATCATTTTCGGGATCCTTGCCATGATCTTCGGCGGCGTGGGTCTGGCCCGCGCACGCACCGATCGAGTCAGCAACAAGGGGATGGCGATCGCCGGACTGGTGACCGGCGTCCTCGCCGTTGTCATCGGCTCGGTGCTTCTGTACTTCACGCTCCGAGTCGCGTCGGACTGCATCGACCAGTACGGGCAGAACCCCACCGATCAAGAACTCGCCCAGTGCGTCGAGGACCAACTCACCTAGTCGCGGTTATCCGAATGACCGCGAGTCAGGCGCGGCCCGGCCAGTTGTACTTCCGCGCGTCCCCCTGGTAGCGGTACCAGTCGTTCGACGGCTTGAGGGCAAGCAGCACAACCGCTGCCAGGGTCAGCAGCAGGCTCAGCACGTTGACGACGACGATCAGGCCGACCGGTGCGCTGAAGGCGCCGAAGATGCCAAACAGCGACAGGCCGCCGAGCACCCAGATGACGATGCGCGCCCAGTTGTGCCCCTTCCATGCGAACCACAGGAACAACGCCCACAGAGCTACGAAGATCAAACCGACGATGGCTGCGACTCGAAAGCCCGCGTCGACGAAGTCGCCGGCCAGGTCGGAGTTCGAGGGATCCAGGCCGGCATCGATCAGGGCCTGGTCGAGATAGGCGTCCTGGTTGCTGAAGATCAGTATCGCCGCAAGCACGCCGAGCACCATGTTGGCAACCAGCGCCAGCAACGCGTACGTGACGGTGGCCGGCCGGGCGAGCGGCTGCGGGGGTGGCGGTGCCCCCCAGCCAGGAGGGGGCGGCGGCATTCCTCCGGTGGCCCCATATCCGGCGGGAGGCTGGTTCTGGTAGCCGGGGTATTGGCCAGCCGGTGGCCCGTAGCCGGGCGCGGGGTTCTGGTAGCCGGGGTTCTGGTACCCGGGGTTCTGGTACCCGGGGTTCTGGTAGCCGGGGTTCTGGCCGGGATCCTGGTAGCCGGGATTCTGGTAGCCGGGGTTCGGCTCCCCGGGTGCGGGCGGTGGTGAGTGCGGCGGCTGGCTCATGACCTCATCCTGCCGCAGACCGCCGCAGGTCAGCGACTGGAAGTGACCCGCAACCCATCCTGACCGGGATCAATGTCGACGAGCACCGTGTCCCCGTCCCGGATGTCGCCGGAGAGCAGCGCCTTGGCCAGGGAGTCGCCGATGGCCGACTGCACCAGCCGGCGCAGCGGGCGCGCGCCGTACACCGGATCAAACCCGCTCAAGGCCAGCCACTCCCGAGCCGCCGGAGTCACCTCGAGGACGAGCCGGCGAGCTGACAACCGTCGGGCCAGCTGGTCGACCTGGATGTCGACGATGTGGGCCAACTCATCCGTGCCGAGGCCGTTGAACATGACGATGTCGTCGAGCCGGTTGAGGAACTCGGGCTTGAAGTGCCGGCGCACGACTTCCATCACCGCGTCACGTCGGGCTTGCTCAGGCACCGCTTGATCGGCGATCAAAGCCGAACCCAGGTTGGAGGTCAGGATCAACAACGTGTTCCGGAAGTCCACGGTCCGCCCCTGACCATCGGTCAGCCGGCCGTCATCGAGCACCTGAAGGAGCACGTCGAAAACGTCCTGGTGTGCCTTTTCCACCTCGTCGAGCAGGACGACGGTGTACGGGCGGCGCCGTACGGCCTCGGTGAGCTGACCCCCTGACTCATATCCGACATAACCGGGCGGGGCACCCACCAGGCGGGCGACCGAGTGCTTCTGGCCGTACTCGCTCATGTCTATCCGGACCATCGCGCGCTCGTCGTCGAAGAGGAATTCCGCAAGCGCCTTGGCCAACTCGGTCTTGCCGACACCGGTGGGGCCGAGGAACAGGAACGAACCGGTCGGCCGGTTCGGGTCGGCGATTCCCGCCCTCGCTCGCCGTACGGCATCGGTGACGGCTTGGATCGCCGCGTCCTGTCCGACCACCCGGGTGCGCAGCACCTGTTCCATCCGCAACAGCTTCGCCGTCTCGCCCTCCATCAGTCGCCCGGCCGGAATGCCGGTCCAAGCCGCCACCACTCCGGCAATGTCGTGTTCGGTGACCTCTTCGGTCAGCATGGAAGGTCCACTGTGGACGCTGGCCTCGGCCTCAGCGAGTTGTCGCTCCAGCTGCGGGATTCGGCTGTAGCGAAGTTCCGCAACGCGGGCGAGATCGCCATCGCGCTCAGACCGGTCGGATTCCAACCGCACTGCTTCCAGTTCTTCCTTGGCAATGCGGATCCGGTCGATGGCCGACTTCTCCTGCTGCCAGCGAGCCGTCAGCTCGGCGAGTTGCTCCCGCTTGTCGGCGAGATCTTCCCGGAGGGCGGCGAGCCGTTCCATCGAGGCCGGGTCGTCCTCCTTGGACAGCGCCATCTCCTCGATCTCGAGGCGGCGTACGACTCGCTCGACCTCGTCGACCTCGACCGGGCGCGAGTCGATTTCCATCCGGAGCCGGCTCGCGGCCTCGTCGATCAGGTCGATCGCCTTGTCCGGCAAGAACCGAGCGGTGACATAGCGGTCGGACAGCGTCGCGGCAGCCACGATGGCGGCGTCGGTGATCCGTACGCCGTGATGCACCTCGTAGCGCTCCTTGAGTCCACGCAGGATCCCGACGGTGTCCTCGACGGAGGGCTCACCGACCAGCACCGGCTGGAAGCGGCGCTCCAGGGCGGCGTCCTTCTCGATGTGCTCGCGGTACTCGTCGAGCGTCGTCGCGCCGACCATGCGCAGTTCGCCTCGGGCGAGCATCGGCTTGATCATGTTGCCGGCGTCCATGGCTGAGTCACCGGTCGCGCCGGCGCCGACGATCGTGTG
>JALZIX010000169.1 GCA_030860025.1 Actinomycetota bacterium | reverse complement strand
CCGGATCGACGATCTTGCTCACGATCCACGCGTGCTTGCCCACCTGCCGGCCGCGGGTGAATCCGTACTGCTCGAACAGTTCCACGGTGGTACTGAACAGAAACCGGCCCGGCGCCTCGCGGCCAGCAGTCACCTCGGGGATGGCCTCGGTGAGCCCGCCACCGGACTGGGCGATCTGCTCGAGTGCCCCCTCCAGCGCCGCCCGCGCGATGCCCTGGCGGCGATGTCCCTTGTCGACGTAGAAGCAGGTGATCCGCCAGTCCGGATGCGGCGGCGCGTCCTTGTCGTACTCGCGCCTGTGCTTGATGTTTGGGAGCTCCTCGGGGCTGCCGTACTGGCACCACCCGCGGGCGACCCCGTCGCCGTCGAGGACCAGCGCGGCGTGCGCCCGACCTGTCCGGACTCGGTCCTCCTTTACCGCGCGATGGCTGATTCCCTTCTGGCCGCACTCCGGGTGGTATCCGATGCACCAGCACCCACCGAAGATCCCGTTGTTGCGCTCGACAAGATCCGCGAAGGCGTCCCACGTGAAGGCATCGAGGGATCGGATCGTGTACGACATCAGTCCTCTTTCTCCAGTGCGCTGAGATCGCGTTCGGCGTAGAGCCGGTGCTCCCACTCCTCGTTGAGGACGATGTGGAGGCACTCCTGGACGGGGAAGTTCTCGGCCTGCGGCCAGCCGGGCTCGGTGCGCGTCACGGCTGAGGCGAGTTGCTCGTCGGTGAGTGACTCCATGACGTGGCCGACCATCGCCTGGCGTTCTGCTCGGACGGCGAGCACCTCGTCGAGGCAGGGACGGGCCTCGCGGTCCCACGGGATCCCGTCCCACCCGGGCGCCTCGTCCCAGGGCAGGTCCAACGGGTGCCACGGTGCGGCGGTGCCGAGGATCATCCGGCCCACCCAGGCAGCACTGGCGAAGTTGAGGTGCCGCAGGGTTTGGATGAACGACCACTCGTCGTCGACGCTGCGGTGCAGCGCCGCTTCGGGAAACGTCCTCGCCCGCGCGACGGTGCCCGCCCACAACCGCTCCAGGATCGCCCACGCCGCACGGAATCCGTCGCTGTCGTCCGGACGCATCTTGGCCCGCTCGGGCATGCGCCGGTCCAGTTCGGCATAGACGAGCGGTGCGATGTCGACGCCGTTCACGAGGACGTTCTTCAGTTCGCCGGTGATCTCGACGTCGCCCAGCTCGACGCCGCGCATCCGGGCCCCGTGGAACAGGGCGCCGCGGATCTGCGCGCCGCTGAAGTCGACTGCGCGCATGCTGGCGTCATTGAGATACACCTCGGTGAACGTGGCGTCCCGGAGGCTCACCCGCTCGAAGCGCGCCCCGGTGAGGTCCTGCTCGATGAATTCGGTCATGGCCATCACGCTAGGACCAATCCCGGACGTTTTTCGTCCGGTGCCGCTGGTCAGTTCCCGAGGAAAGGCTCACGAGCCGCAGCCTCAGCGGGACCATGTCCACGAAGCGGCTGTGGCTTGCGAAGCCGGGTCGCAGGGCGGGGTACTTCCGCTAGGCATCAGGTGTGCTGTTCAAGCCGCGGTGAACAGGCGTACGCCCGCGGCCTTGCTGGCCGCGATGAGTTGAGCGTCCAGGGTGGCCAATGGCGCGGCCGCCGCTCGGCCAGGACGAGGTAGGCGGCGGCGTACGCGCTGAGGTTGTGTCGTCGCCCGGCCGCGACTACCGCGGTCGGGTCGGTCGGCGACGTGTCTACCCGGATCGGGAGCTTGCCCAGCAGTCCGAGGAATCGGGCTGCCTGCGCCTCGGTGATGCGTCGACGCCGTTCGGCAACAAGCATGACGTTCGCGACTCCCAGTTGCCATAGCGGAGGCACCACCGCGGCTTCGTCTCGGAGATGATCGAGGACACTGTCGGTCTGGTCGCTGGCCTCGTCCTCGAAGCACCAGGCCATCGTGACTGACGCGTCGATGACTATCGGCATTAGCGTCGACCTTCGTCGATCATTCGACGAACGGACGTACGCCCCCGCCGCAGCCCTTTGCGCGCTGTACGTAGTTCGGCGATGACCTCGTCAGGGTTAGACGCTGCTCGGTCGACGGGGACGAGTTTGGCGACTTCGCGACCATGCTTGTAGTCCGGCAAATCCTCAACGGGCCATGTCGACAAAGCGGCTGTAGTGACCCTGGAAGGCGACGGTCACCGTGCCGGTCGGGCCGTTGCGGTGCTTGACCACGAGCAGGTCCGCCTCACCCGCGCGAGGTGACTCCGGCTCGTAGAAGTCCTCGCGGTGGATCAGCAGCACGAGGTCGGCATCCTGCTCCAGCGAGTTGTGGACCGCGATCC
>JALZIX010000156.1 GCA_030860025.1 Actinomycetota bacterium | reverse complement strand
CGCCGGCGATTGGCGCGGACTCCGCGCGTCAAAGCAGGGGTTGGTCGGTCCAGACGCTGCTGTCGGTCGCGGCGCCCGGCATCACCATGAGGGACTGCGCGATCTGACGCATCTGCTCTTCGTTGATGCGGTCGGCGAAATCCTCGCCGACGACGATGTCGATCAGGAACCCGTTGACGTCGAACACCTGCAGGAACCGACCCTCGGTCGCACCCGCCACATCAAAACCCTCGGGCACGTAACCCAGCTGGATAGGAAAGGTGAGCGGGAAGGGTCGCCCAAGATCGACTTGGGCGGCGACGTCTACCGCCGGGCCTTCGTGTTCACCGAAGACGCCACGAAGGTCCTGCGGATCGCGGGGGAATCTTTTCGCGTCATCGGTCCTCCTCCGCCGCCTGTCGCCAGTCGGCGAGTTCCATCCGTAACGCGGCAAAGGCCCGGGATCCGTATCCCCGGACTGTGCCTGGGCGGCAGTTGAGCACCACCGCGATCTCGTTGTCGCTGAGTCCCTCGTAGTAGCGGAGCACCAGGACCGCTCGCCCCTGCTTGGGTGGTCGCGCCAGTTCTGCCCATAGCGCATCGCGGTCGGCGCTGGTCTCCTCGTGCGATGGAGCTTGGTCTCCCGGAACGACTTCTGCGAACTCCGGCTCGAGCGTGATGGTGGGCACCCTGCGCCGGCGACGCAAGCTCATGAACTCGTTGGTCACGATGCGCTTCACGTAGAGATCGGGCCGGTCGAGGGTCGAGATCCGCTTTCCACTTGGCGTGCGTCTTGACCAGCGCATCCTGCACGACGTCCTCGGCGACCTCCCGGGAACCGGCGAGCATGGTCGCATAACGCGTCAGCGACGGTAGCCGGTCGGCGGCGAACTCCTCGAAGTCCACCGGCCTCCAGTCCTGGGTTGGCAATGAAACGCATTGCGGTCGATCCAGCACCGCCTGCATGACCTTGCCCTCCGAACGCTACTGACAACGGCTGGCCCACACCACGACGCTGGGGCCCCTCTTGGCGCCGCTCGTTACTTGAGACGCGCGGCAGGGAGTTGCTGTTGTGCTCGTACGAGGTCGGCTCTGGAGGTGTGGCGCTCGTCGCGTGTGTGAGCTGCTCGGTAACAATGACCGCGTGAGCTTGCGAGTCATCCGTCAGGTGGGCGATCCCGTGCTGCGAACGCCGGCCGATCCGGTTCGCGACTTCGACGACAGACTCCGCGCTGTTGTCAAGGACCTCGAAGACACCGTGAACGCGCCGGGTCATGCCGGACTAGCCGCTCCGCAGATCGGGATCGGGCTACGGGTCTTCGCCTACAACATCGACCGAAAGATTGGTCACCTCGTGAACCCGCGCCTGGCAGCACGGTCCGCGGAGACCGAGACCGAGGACGAGGGCTGTCTGTCATTTCCCGGTTTGTGGTTTCCCACGCTGCGGGCGGTCTACGCCGTGGCCGAGGGCTTGAACCAGTTCGGCGAGCCGCTGACCTTGTCCGGACATGGCCTGATGGCCAGGTGTCTGCAACACGAGATCGACCACCTCGACGGGCGACTGTTTTTTGATCGACTCACCGGTGAGACAAAGCGCGCCGCCTATCGGGCCCTAGGGTGAGCGACTCTCTGGACCGCTCTCCCCGGAGAGCCAGGGGCCTACTTGTGGCGTTGGGTCGGCCGGCCCGGGTGATCGCTCTGGCCTTCGCGCTCGCCATCGCGGTGGGCACCGTGCTGCTGTCCTTACCGATCGCAGCCGAATCCGGCCGCGGGGCTGGATTCGTGACGGCGTTGTTCACCTCTACCTCGGCGGTCTCGGTGACCGGACTATCCGTGGTCGACACTCCGAGTTACTGGTCGCTCTTCGGTGAGATCACGATCCTGGTCCTGATGCAGATCGGTGGCATCGGTGTGATGACCCTCGCCTCGATGCTGGCCGTTCTGATGTCCCCACGGCTGCGGCTGCGCTTCCAGCTCACCGTTCAAGTGGAGACCTCGTCACTCAGCCTGGGCGGAATACGCCGGGTCGTCGTTGGGGTGGTGAAGCTGAGTCTCGTCTTGGAAGCGCTCTTCGCCCTCGTGATAGTGCTGAGATTGGTCTTCGGCTACGACCGGGACGTCGGCCCGGCGGCCTACGAGGCTGTCTTCCATTCGATATCGGCATTCAACAACGGAGGATTCGCCCTCTACGGGGACAGCTTGACCCAATACGTCGGCGACGTCTGGATCTGCGTGTCGATCGGCGTGGCCGTGGTCATCGGCAGCCTCGGGTTCCCAGTTCTGCTCGAACTGCGACGAGAACTGTTCCAACCGCATCTATGGTCACTGCACACCAAGATCACCCTCGGAGTGTCCGGGATCCTGCTCATCGTGGGCCCGGTGCTGGTCACGGCGATGGAGTGGACCAACTCCGCCACCTTGGGCACCCTGAGTGTCCCAGTTCGACTGATGGCCGGGATCTTCCATGGAGTCATGCCAAGAAGTGGTGGCCTCAACACGATCGACATTGGGCAGATGAACCCCGAGACCCTGGTCGTGATGGACGGCTTGATGTTCATCGGCGGAGGCAGCGCGAGCACCGCCGGTGGCATCAAGGTCACTACTTTTGCCATCCTCGCGCTGGTCATTGCCGCTGAGATCCGTGGTGAGCCGGACGTCAAGGCCCTGAACCGCCGGATCCCCACCGCAGTTCAACGCCAGGCGCTGACCGTGGCCCTGATCAGCGTCGGCGTGGTCGCCGTGTCGACCCTGGTCCTGATGTCGCTCACCGATCTGCCCTTGGACTACGTCCTCTTTGACACGATCTCCGCCTTCGCCACCTGTGGACTCTCGACCGGTGCCGTGACTGAGATGCCTCCGGCAGCTCATGTCATCCTGTCTTTCCTGATGTTTGCAGGTCGGCTCGGGCCGATCACACTGGCGACCGCATTGGCAACAAGGGAGCGCACCCGGCGCTACCGGCTTCCGGAGGAGCGACCGATCGTTGGCTAGACACCATGCCTAAGAACTCAGAATCAAGCACCGTGGTGCTTGGCCTCGGCCGGTTCGGAAGGTCGTTAGCCATGGAACTGGCCCGTCGTGACGTCGAGGTCCTAGGAGTCGATCGGGACGCGACAATCGTCCAGAACCTTGCCGATTCCCTTACCCACGTCGTCAGCGCGGACACCACCGACGTCGATGCGCTGCGCCAGCTCGGCGTGGCCGACTTCGCACATGCCGTGGTAGCCATCGGGACGGCAACCGAGGCGTCGATCCTCACCGTGGCCGCCCTATCGGACCTCGGGCTGACCAGTATCTGGGCGAAGGCAACAAGCCGGATGCAGGCCAGGATCCTGGAGCGGGTCGGGGCTCACCGGGTCGTTCTCCCAGAGCACGAGATGGGGGAGCGCGTGGCCCACCTGGTCACCGGCCGGATGCTCGACTTCATCGCATTCGAGGACGACTACGCGCTGGTCAAGACCCGGACGCCGCAGGAGGCGGTCGGGAAGTCACTGGGACAGGCCGGACTCAGGTCCAAGTACGGCGTGACCGTCGTCGGCATCAAACGCACCGGGCAGGACTTCACCTATGCCACGCAGGACACGGTGGTCGAAC